>JAIERT010000324.1 GCA_019746735.1 Burkholderiaceae bacterium
GCATCCTGCAGCTGCTCAAGCTCGAAGACCGCATCCGCCTCACCGCCGAGCACTTCATGGTGCTGCCGGCCATCGTGGGTGCGACCGACCTGGCCGTGGTGATGCCGCGCAACATCGCCCAGGGCTTTGCGGCGGGCGGTGGCTACACCCTGATCGAGCCCGCCTTTCCGCTGCGCGACTTCACGGTCTCGCTGCACTGGAGCCGGCGCTTCGAGGCCGATCCGGCCAACCGCTGGCTGCGCGAGGTGCTGGTGGAGCTGTTCACGGCGCCCTGAAAACACAGCCTGGCGACTGCCTACAATCCCCCGATTCCCAGGAAAACACCCCATGAGCATCAAGAGCGACAAATGGATCCGCCGCATGGCCGAGCAGCACGGCATGATCGAGCCCTTCGAGCCGGGCCAGGTGCGCCATGCGCCCGACGGCCACAAGATCGTGAGCTACGGCACCAGCAGCTACGGCTACGACATCCGCTGCGCGCGCGAGTTCAAGGTCTTCACCAACATCCACAGCACCGTGGTCGACCCGAAGAACTTCGACGAGAAGAGCTTCGTGGACATTGAGAGCGACGTCTGCATCATCCCGCCCAACAGCTTCGCGCTGGCCCGCACCGTGGAGTACTTCCGCATCCCGCGCAATGTGCTGACCATTTGCCTGGGCAAGAGCACCTACGCGCGCTGCGGCATCATCGTCAACGTCACGCCCTTCGAGCCCGAGTGGGAAGGCTATGTGACGCTGGAGTTCAGCAACACCACGCCCCTGCCGGCCAAGATCTACGCGGGCGAAGGCTGTGCCCAGGTGCTGTTCTTCGAGAGCGACGAGGTCTGCGAGACCAGCTACAAGGACCGGGGTGGCAAGTACCAAGGGCAGCACGGGGTGACGTTGCCGAAGACCTGAAGCCTCAATCGAGCAGGGCCAGCCGTGCCGCGGCCAGGTCCCAGCCGGCCCAGCCGCAGCTTTTGAACAGAACCGGTCCCTGCGACCGGTTTTTCTTGGCGCGCAGCACGTCCTGCAGGGTCGCAAAGCGTGTCACGTCCAGTCCCGCCTGCAGCAGGTCGCCGGCCTCATGATCCGCGTCGCGCGTGTCCACCACCACGGTGCCCCGTTCGGCGATGTGACGGCAGAGCTCGGGCGCCAGTTCCACCATGCGTGGCGTGAAGGCGCCCACGGCGGCAATGAAGGCATCGGGTCGCGGGGCGGCGCGCAGCACCACGCCGCTGGCCGGGGTGGAGGTGACGACCAGCGGGCAATCGGTCAGTGCGGCGTCGGGGTCGGTGATCACTTCGGCTCGCAGGCCCAGGCCGCGTGCGTGCTCGGCCAGGGCTTGTGCGCTGGCGGCACGGCGCGAGGCGATCTTCACGTCCCGCAGGCCCAGGCCGGTGGCAAAGGCTTCCAGGTGCGAGCGGCCCTGCACACCAGCCCCGACGATGAGCAGGGGACCTTGCAGGTTCAGCGCGAGCGTCTGGGCCGCCAGCAGCGAGACCGCAGCCGTGCGCCGGGCCGTCACCGTGGGGCCGTCGAGCACGAGGCGGCGCTCGCCCGTGGCGATGTCGAAGACCACCACATCGCCCTGGATGGCGGGCCGGCCTGTGCCGGCGTTGGCCGGTGTGTAGCTGATCAGCTTGGTGATGGCCACGCGTGCGTCGTGGGCGGGCATGACGAAGAGGCTGCCGCCGCCCGGCAGGGGCTGGACCAGGCGCGGGGGCACCTGCACGCCAGGGTCGGCCAGCAGGGCCGCGATCTCGGTGGCCAGGGCCGGGTAGGGCAGGCGGGCCGCGGTCTGGGCCGGGCTCAGAAGGGTGTCGTCGGGCATATGCCGGCACTGTAGCGGGGTGCCGGCCCCAGCCGGTCCTCGCGATGGATATCAGGGATAATACGGGTCTGCCCAAAATTTGAGCAATTCGCCGTCCGGGTCTGGCGCCCGGGCTTGATCTGCGCAGCCGTCGCGTCGACGGCCCACTATCCCGAGACCTGATGACTCCTGATTCCCCCGAAGCCCTGCCCCAGCGTTATGCGGACCTGACCCTCGCCGAGCCCCTGCGGCGTGCCGTGGCCGACATGGGCTACGAATTCATGACGCCCATCCAGGCCCAGGCCATTCCGGTGGTGCTGACGGGCAAGGACGTGATGGGCGCAGCCCAGACCGGCACCGGCAAGACGGCCGCCTTCTCGCTGCCCCTGCTGCAGCGCCTGCTCAAACACGAAAACGCCTCCACTTCCCCGGCCCGCCACCCCGTGCGCGCCCTGGTGCTGCTGCCCACGCGCGAGCTGGCCGACCAGGTGGCGCAGCAGGTCAAGATGTATGCCAAGTACACCAACCTGCGCAGCGCGGTGGTGTTCGGCGGCATGGACATGAAGCCGCAGACCGCGGAACTGAAGAAGGGCGTGGAGGTGCTGGTGGCCACGCCGGGCCGCCTGCTCGACCATATCGAGGCCAAGAACGCGGTGCTCAACCAGGTCGAGTACGTGGTGCTCGACGAGGCCGACCGCATGCTGGACATCGGCTTCCTGCCCGATCTGCAGCGCATCCTGAGCTACCTGCCGAAGCAGCGCACCACGCTGCTCTTCAGCGCCACCTTCTCGCCCGAAATCAAGCGTCTGGCCGGCAGCTACCTGCAGGACCCGGTGACCATCGAGGTCGCGCGCTCCAATGCCACGGCGTCGACCGTGGAACAGCATTTCTACAGCGTGGGTGACGATGACAAGCGTCACGCCCTGCACCAGATCCTGCGCCAGCGCGGCATGAAGCAGGCCTTTGTGTTCGTCAACAGCAAGCTGGGCTGTGCCCGCCTGGCACGTTCGCTGGAGCGCGAAGGCCTCAAGACCACGGCCCTGCACGGCGACAAGAGCCAGGACGAGCGTCTCAAGGCGCTCGACGCCTTCAAGAAGGGCGAAGTCGATCTGCTGGTCTGCACCGATGTGGCCGCTCGCGGCCTGGACATCAAGGACGTGCCGGCGGTGTTCAACTTCGACATCCCTTTCAACGCCGAGGACTACGTGCACCGCATCGGCCGCACCGGCCGTGCCGGCGCCTCGGGTCTGGCCGTGAGCTTCGTGGCCCCCAAGGATGTGCGTCTGGTGGCCGACATCGAGAAGCTGATCAAGACCAAGATCGAGATCGAGGCCGTCGAGTACGACGAGGACAAGCCGGACATCCGCCGCCAGGGTCGCTTCAACGAAGGCCGGCGCCTGTACGAGCAGAGCGAGGAGCGCAGCGGCGAGCGCCGCGAGCGTCGTACGGCGCCGCGTGACACGCCGCGCCCCGTGCCGGTCAAGCCGGCCGATCCCTTCTTCAACCAGCCCTACGAGGCGCCGGCCGAGGTGGCCGAGCCCGCCCCCTGGGAGGCGGTGGCCAAGCCGGCCGGCCGCGTGGTCTCGGCCAACATCAAGCCCAAGCGCAAGGTTGCGGCGCTGTTCAAGTCGGAATGAGAAAAGCAGCAGGGGCCCATCGGGCCCCTGGCTGTTTCAGGGGGTGCCCGGCGTCTGTGCCGCTTCGCACTTCACGTCGATGCGTTCATGCGCACCCGGCCCCACCAGGCGCAGCGCCGTGAGGCAGCCGCCCCAGACACAGCCGGTGTCCAGCGCCAGCACATCCTGGCGCACCAGCCAGCCCAGCGTGGACCAGTGGCCGAAGGCCACCGTGACGCCGGCCGTGCGGCGACCCGGCACCTCGAACCAGGGCCGGTAGCCCGCTGGCGCGGCATCCGCCCCTTCCTTGGTGGCGAATTCCATGACGCCGTCTTGCGTGCAGAAGCGCAGGCGCGTGAGCGCGTTGACGATCACGCGCAGGCGCGCATCGCCCTGCAGGCGATCGTCCCAGGCGGCGGGCTCGTTGCCGTACATGCGCGCCAGAAAATCAGGCAGCTCGGGGCCGCGCAGTACCGCTTCCAGCTCACCGGCCAATGCGATTGTTTTTGAAGCATCCCAAGAGGGCAGCACACCGGCGTGCACCATCAGGATCTCCTCGCCTGCGTGACGGTGGCGCAAGGCGAGGGACTGGCGGCGCAGCCAGTCCAGCAGGGCCGCGCGGTCCGGTGCGTGCAGGATGTCGGCCACGGTGTCGCTGCGGTGGGGCGGACGCACGCCATGGGCCACGGCCAGCAGGTGCAGGTCGTGGTTGCCCAGCAGGCAGCGCGCTGCATCGCCGTAGCCCATGAGGCGTCGCAGCACGCCGGCCGAGTCCGGGCCGCGGTTGACCAGGTCCCCAAGCAGCCAGAGCGTGTCACGGCTGGGGGAGAAGGCCAGGGTGTCGAGCAGGCGCTGCAGCGCGCCATTGCAGCCTTGCACGTCGCCGATGAGGTAGTGGGCCATGGGTGTCTCAGGGGAGTGACAGCGATTCTCGCATTCCGTGTGCCCGTGCTGGGCGTCGGCCGGCCGCTGCATTAGACTGGCCGGCGGCGCAGACCCGGGGATGATGATGAAACGAATCGCGTTGTGGCAGAAGGACTGGCTCGTGGGCCTGGCCGTGGCCGTGGTGCTTTTGCTGGCCGCCGGCAGCGACCTGATGCAGAGCCTGGAGCGCAAGGCCTATGACCTCGGTGTGCGCGCCACGTCCCACGCCCCCAGCGACAAGATCGCCATCATCGCCATCGACGACACCAGCATTGCCAACCTGGGCCGCTGGCCCTGGCCGCGCGAGATCCATGCGCGCATGATCGACACGCTGGCGGCCGGCCAGCCCAAGGTCGTCGGCCACACCGTGCTGTTCTCCGAGCCGCAGGTGGATGCGGGGCTGGACTACATCCGTCAGGTCCGCGCCTGGCTCGACGACTCCGGCCTGCGCCGCAGCGTCAAGGGCCCCGAGCTCGACCGCCTGGACGCCCTGCTGGACGAGGCCACGCAGAACCTGGACCACGACCGCAAGCTGGCCGACAGCCTGGCCAAGGCCCGCAATGTGCTGCTGTCGCTGTATTTCGAGCCGGGCGAACCCCAGGGCAAGCCGGACCAGCCCCTGCCCGACTTCGTGCAGCGCAACCGCCTGGGTGGGGTGCCGGTCAACGTCGGTGTGCAGCCCGATCCTTCGCAGGGGGTGCTCATGCCCATTGCAGCGCTGGGCAGCCAGGCCCTGGCCCTGGGACATCTGAACTTCTCGCGCGATGTGGACGGCGCCGTGCGCAGCGAACCGCTGGCCATGGACTACCACGGTGAGCTCTATCCCTCGCTCTCGCTGATGCTGGCCGCCCGCAGCCTCAACCTCGATGTGGGTGACATCCGTGTGCAGGCCGGTGGTGTCCAGCTCGGCAAGCTCGGCATCACGACCGACGCGTCGCTGCGCATGCAGAGCTATTTCTACCCGGACAGCCAGGGGCGCCCGCCCTTTGCGGTGGATTCCTTCTACGACGTGCTCAGCGGCAAGATCCCCGCGGCCAAGTACAAGGACAAGATCGTGCTCATCGGCGCCTCGGCCGCGGGCGTGGGCACGCTGCAGGTCACGCCCGTGTCGTCGAGCATGCCGTCGGTGGTGACGCTGGCGCACACGGTCTCCAGCATCCTGCAGGGCCATTCCTTCGTCTCGCCGTCCTGGGCCACGCTGGCGCAGCTGGGCATCTTCGTGGTGGTGGCGCTGTACCTGATCCTGCTGCTGCCGCGTCTGCGCGCCGCGCCTGGCGCGCTGGTCACCGGGGCGCTGTTCGTGCTGCTGGTCGGCGCGCACTTCGGGCTGATGAGCACGCAGGCCCTGTGGCTGCCGCTGATGCTGCCTGTGACCCTGCTTCTGCTGGGTCATCTGCTGCTGACGACCAAGCGCTTCCTCGTGACCGAGGAGCGCCAGGAGAAATCCCAGGCCGAGTCGGCCGAGAGCAACCGCATGCTGGGCCTGGCCTTCCAGGGCCAGGGCGCGCTGGACATGGCTTTCGAGAAGTTCCGCAAGGTGCCCATGGACGATGCGCTCATGGAGCTCATGTACAACCTGGGCCTGGATTTCGAGCGCAAGCGCCAGTTCAACAAGGCCGAGTCGGTGTTCCGCTACATGGCCGACTACAAGCGCAAGTTCCGCGATCTGGAGCAACGCCTGGCACAGAACAAGGCCATGGCCGAGACCGTGATCCTGGGCGGCAGCGCGCGCGGCAACGACAGCACCCTGGTGCTGGACCGGCCCGGCGTGGCCAAGCCCATGCTGGGCCGCTACGAGGTGGAGAAGGAATTGGGCAAGGGCGCCATGGGCACGGTCTACCTGGGGCGCGACCCCAAGATCGGCCGCCAGGTCGCGATCAAGACCCTGGCGCTGGCGCAGGAGTTCGACCTCGACATCCTGGCCGAGGTCAAGCAGCGCTTCTTTGCCGAGGCCGAGTCGGCCGGGCGCCTGAGCCACCCGAACATCGTGACCATGTACGACGCGGGCGAGGAACACGACCTGGCCTACATCGCCATGGAATTCCTCAAGGGCCGCGATCTCGTGCCCTATGTGAAATCGGGTGCGCTGCTGCCGCTGCCGGTCGTCATGGGCATCGTGGCGCGCGTCGCCGACGCGCTGGACTACGCCCACCGCCAGAACGTGGTGCACCGCGACATCAAGCCGGGCAACATCATGTACGACCCCGAGAGCGACACCGTCAAGGTGGCCGACTTCGGCATCGCGCGCCTGACCGATGCCAACAAGACCAAGACCGGCATGGTGCTGGGCACGCCCTCCTACATGTCGCCCGAGCAGCTGGCCGGCTACAGGGTGGATGGCCGCTCCGACCTGTTCTCGCTCGGGGTGACGCTCTACCAGCTGGCCTGCGGCCGCCTGCCTTTCGACGGCGATTCCATGGCCCAGCTCATGTACCGCATCGCCAACGAGGCGCCGGTGGACATCCTCAGCGTGCGCCCGGACCTGCCGCCCTGCCTGGTCGCCATCCTCGCACGGGCGCTGGCCAAGACGCCCGAGCAGCGCTACGCCAGCGGCGCCGAGCTGGCCCAGGCCCTGCGCGACTGCGCGGCGACGCTGCCCCAGGCGGCCTGGCACGCCACGGTGCCGGTGGGTTCACCGGGCGCGAACAAGGGCTGGTCGGACACGGTGCCGGGCCAGCCCTGAGGGCTCAGCGACCGTGAACCGGCGCTCCGGGTACAGTCCCGGGGTGTTCATCACGTTCCGGACCCCATGGATTTCCTGCTGATCGCGCTGCTGATCGTCCTCAACGGCCTGTTCGCCATGTCCGAGCTGGCCCTGGCCGCCAGCCGCAAGTCCCGCCTGCTGGCCATGGCCGAAGGCGGCGATGGCGGCGCGCAAAAGGCGCTGGAGCTGATGGACAAGCCCAACCAGTTCCTCTCCACCATCCAGGTCGGTATCACCTCCATCGGTGTGCTCAACGGCATCGTGGGCGAGGCCGCCTTCAGCGATGACCTGGCCGCCTGGCTCTTGGGCATGCACCTGGGCATGAGCGAAGGCGCGGCCGCCATCACGGCCACGGCCCTGGTGGTGACCATCATCACCTTCCTCACCATCATCTTCGGCGAGCTCGTGCCCAAGCGCATCGGCCAGCTCTACCCCGAGCCCGTGGCGCGCTGGATGTCGCGCCCCATGGCCTGGCTGGCCATCGCGGCCAAGCCCTTCGTCAAGCTGCTGTCGGCTACCACACAAGGGGTGCTCACGCTGCTGCGCATCCCCACCGATGTGGAGCGCCCCATGACCGAGGAGGAGATCCGCCACAGCCTGGAGGAGGGTGTGGACGCCGGGGTGATCGAACACCAGGAACACCAGATGGTGCGCAATGTGTTCCGCCTGGACGACCGGCCGCTGACCTCGCTGATGGTGCCGCGCGCCGACATCGACTGGCTGGACGCCTCTCTGACCGTGGTGCAGTGCCTGCAGCACGTGGGCCGGGCCGGCCAGACCGGTGCGCACTCCTGGTACCCGGTCTGCCGGGGCTCGCTCGACGAGGTGCTGGGCCTGATCAGCGTGGGTCAGCTGCTGGGCCTGGGCCCGGATGCCGAGGGCAGCATCGAGACCCATGTCTTGCCGGCGGTCTTCGTGCCCGAGACGCTCTCGGGCATGGAGCTGCTGGAGCAGTTCCGTGAACGCTCCGGGCGCATGGTCTTCGTGGTGGACGAATACGGCGTGGTGCAGGGCCTGCTGACCCCTGGCGATCTGCTCGAAGCCATCACGGGCGAACTGCAGCCCGTGGCCCAGATCGACGCCTGGGCCACGGAACGTGACGATGGTTCCTGGCTGCTCGACGGCACCATTCCCGTCGACGAACTCAAGAGCCGGCTCGACATCCGCGATCTGCCCGGGGAAGAGAAGGGCCGCTACAACACCGTCGCCGGTCTGCTGCTGGCGGTGAGCGGCCATCTGCCGCGCACGGGCGAGAAGATCGTCTGCGCGGGCTGGGAGTTCGAGGTGGTGGACCTGGATGGCCGGCGCATCGACAAGGTGCTGGCCCGGCCCCTGCAGGCCGAGGCGCTCAGGTCGGCACCGTGACGGTGCGGTCGCGGCCGCCGCGCTTGGCCGCGTAGAGCGCCTCGTCGGCCTGGTTGATCAGGGTCTCGGCGCTGCTGCCGTCCTGCAGCATGGACACGCCGATCGACAGTGTGGCCGTGCACCAGGTTTCCTGCCAGGGGTGCTTGATGCGGCCGAAGTCCTGCCGGATGCGGTCCAGCACCTGCGCGGCCTGGCTGGCATCGGCCCCGGGCAGCACCACGAGGAACTCCTCGCCGCCGTAGCGGCCGATCAGGTCGGTGCGGCGCAGGCGCTGGCTCAGGAACCAGCCCAGGTTGCGGATCACCTGGTCGCCCATGGGATGGCCATAGCTGTCGTTGATCTTCTTGAAGTGGTCGATGTCGACCATGGCCACGGCCAGGGGCTGGCGGTCGGTACGGGCCTGCTGCAGCGCCGCCGCCAGCTTTTCCTTGGACGTGCTGTGGTTGTACAGGCCTGTGAGGCTGTCGCGCTGCATGGCGCGGCGCAGGGTGCGGTAGCGCTCGATCTTGCTCTGCACCACGGCGTTGAGGATGACCGGGTTGTAGGGCTTGGTCAGGAAATGATCGCCGCCCAGGCGCAGCGCCTCGACCTGCATGGGCACGTTGGCGTCGCCCGAGAGGTAGACGATGGGGATGGAGAGGAACTGCGGGTGCTGGCGGATCACGCGCGCCGCCTCCACGCCCGTGCAGCCAGGCATGAACATGTCCATCAGGATGAGGTCGGGCTGGAACTGCGCCAAGCGCGCCAGCACGTCGTGCGGCTTGGCGATGACCTGCGTCTCTATGCCGCACATGGCCAGCGTGCGCTCGATGGACTTGCTGGCGGTGAGCGAGTCTTCGACCACCAGGGCACGGTAGGGCTCTTCGAGCTTACCGCTGCACAGCTCGATGAGACGCGCCAGGATCAGGGACTGGGCCGTGCCGATGGGGAAGCAGAAATCGGCCCCGGCGGTCAGCGCGGCGAGCTGGCTGTCGAAGTTGCTGGCGAGTTCGTGCACCAGCAGGGTCGCCGCGGCGAAGCGCGCGCGCAACAGCGCGATCTGCTCGCTGGTCTGCTGGGTGGTCAGGCTGGCCGCATTGAGCAGCACGATGGCCGGCTCTTCGGTCTGCGGCGGCAGGTTGCGGACCTGGTGGAATTCGGCGTCGATGTTGAAGTAGCCCAGCTGCAGCGCCAGCGCCTGCCAGCTGGCACCGCTGCTGCCGAAGAGCCAGACCCGGTGGCGGGGGCCGGCCTCCAGCGTGGCGGGCTGTTCGGGGCGGGCCCGACGTTCGGCCACGGGCTGGTGCTGCGATTCGATATAGTCACCCACCCGCTGGGCCAGCTCCTGCAGCCGTGTGCCCAGCTCGGTCAGCGTGCCCGGCGCAATCGCTGTGGCGGCGCTGCTCTCGAACAGCGCCAGCACCTGCTGTTCCAGGCTGCGCGAGATCTGGTGCAGCCCCGACAGACCCTGGCCGTGCAAGAACTCCGTGAAGCTGGAGATCGACACCGCGAACTCCAGCAGCAGGTCGGTACCTGGCGCCGCGGCAAACGTGCGCCAGCTGACGCCCAGGGCGTCAGTGCGTTTGCGGAGGACTTCGGGGGAAGCGGACATGGGCGCAGCGGGCTGTCCCGAGTATAGGGGCGGGCTGCCGGCCCCCGGGGCTCAGTCGGTGCGCGCGGTGCCTGCTTCGCTGCGCAGCGCCCCCAGCAGGGCTTCGAGGCGCTGGTAGAGGGCCAGCACCAGCCAGATCGCCGCCGCCAGTGTGCCCAGGATGAAGAGCCAGTCGTAGATCTTGCGCAGCTCGGGACCGAGCAGGCCGCCGAGCAAGAGCAGCAGCACCGGATGCGCCGCGGGGACGATGACAACCGCGGCCAGAGGCAGCACGAAGTGGCTGGCCGGCAGCTGCCAGCCGCCACGCGCGTGCAGCTCCTGCACACTGCGTCGAGCCAGCAGCCACAGCAGCACCAGCGCGCTGCCGTAGGCAAGGAAGCGCACGAGATGCGACGCGCTCAGCTTGAGCGCGCCGATGGAGGTCTTCTGGAAGAAGACCAGCTCACCCAGCGCTGCGCCCAGCACCAGGATGACGACGATGACCAGCGGGTAGCGGATCCACCAGCCGTGATGGGGAGTCATGGTATGCCCTTCTGCAAGCACCGGCCTGAGCCGGCAGACGCCGCGATTCTAGGGATCAGATGTATCAAATCTGTATCAGGCGCGCCCGGTCAGCCGGTAGACCCAGAGTCCGAGCAGTTCGTGCAGCGCGGTGTGCCATTTGGACGCGCCCTGGGCCAGGGAGTATTCGTTCCAGGGCGTGGACAGGCCGCTGCGGTAGTCGGCTGGCCAGGGCGTGACGTTCCAGCCGGCCTTCTCGAAGGTGGCCATGGCGCGAGGCATGTGCCAGGCCGAGGTCAGCAGCAGCCAGGGCCGGGTCGGGTCCACACCGGGCAGGGCGGCGCTGAGCACGGCGTTTTCATAGGTGGTCCGCGCGGCATCCTCAAGCAGCAGTCGTTCGGGGCCCAGGCCCAGGCCGACATAGAAGCGGCGCGCGCGTTCGGCCTCGGTCAGCCCTTCGCCACGCAGGCCGCCCACGCCACCGGTGTAGAGCAGGCGCAGTTGCGGGGCCTGCTGCATCAGCGGCAGGGCGGCGGTCAGGCGTTCCGCGGCGTGGTTGAGGGCGGGCTGTGCATGGCCTTCCCAGACGTAGGACGCCTCGGTGGCGCCGCCGAGCACGATGACGCCGGCGTAGCGGCTCAGGTCGGCCTGGGCGGGTGCGGGATGCTGGCGCTCCAGGCTGCGCAGCACGGCGTCGGGCAGTGGCTCCCAGCCCTGCAGCAGCAGCACGGCCAGCGCGCTCCAGAGCAGGGCCCGGCCGCTGCGTTGCCAGCGCTTGGGCAGCAGCAGGCCCAGCAGCAGCAGCAGGGCCACCCAGGCCAGGGGCTGGGTCACGAAGTCGAGGAGCTTGGCGAGGACGAACATGGGCCCGTATTGTGGCCGGGTGGATCGGAGGTCCGCCGCGAAGGCCCTCAGGTCGGCCGAAGCTGTCATGCGTCAGTCGCGCTTTTGCGGTGCAATAACCGGACTTCACTCTTGCGACGCCCGATATTTGTGCGCCGCAATAAAGATTGCCTATGTTTAGTATTGATAAATCGCAAAGTAAAAATAAATAGATAAAAGCTACAATCAAGCCATCGGTTCCCAGAAACCGGTTGTTTTCGCTGTTTTCCTTCAACCATCCCAGGAGTTCACCATGTCCCTGATCAATACCCCGGTCCAGCCCTTCAAGACGACCGCTTTCCACAATGGCAAGTTCATCGAAGTGAGCGACGCCTCCCTGAAGGGCAAGTGGTCCGTGCTGATCTTCATGCCGGCCGCCTTCACCTTCAACTGCCCGACCGAGATCGAGGACGCGGCCGACAACTACGCCGAGTTCCAGAAGACCGGTACCGAGGTCTACATCGTCACGACCGACACCCATTTCTCGCACAAGGTGTGGCACGAGACCTCGCCCGCCGTGGGCAAGGCCAAGTTCCCCCTGGTCGGTGACCCCACCCACCAGCTGACCAATGCCTTCGGCGTGCACATCCCCGAAGAAGGCCTGGCGCTGCGCGGCACCTTCGTGATCAACCCGGACGGCATCATCAAGACCGCCGAGATCCACTCCAACGAGATCGCCCGCGACGTCAAGGAAACCCTGCGCAAGCTCAAGGCTGCCCAGTACACCGCCGCCAACCCCGGCCAGGTGTGCCCGGCCAAGTGGAACGAAGGCGCCAAGACCCTGACCCCCTCGCTGGACCTGGTCGGCAAGATCTAAGCCCCGCGTCACGTCAGACCCCTGACAGTTCCGCAGTCCGATGGGCTGCGGCCCGACGAGGGCCGCGGTCCATCCCGCGGCGGCATTGCCTGCCCGCCCCCGTTTCCAGGAGAAGAACATGCTCGACGACACCCTCAAATCCCAGCTCCAGGCCTACCTGGGCAAGCTGCAGCGCCCGATCCGCCTGATCGCCTCGCTCG
>JAIERT010000211.1 GCA_019746735.1 Burkholderiaceae bacterium
AAGGATATCCAGGAATATTTCGGCCGCGAGACCTCGATCATGATCGCCAAGCAGCCGCTGCTGCTGACCAACCACGGCGAGACCTTCGACGTGCAGGTCAATGTGCACGGTGGTGGTGAGTCCGGCCAGGCCGGCGCCACCCGTCACGGCATCACGCGCGCCTTGATCGACTACGACGCTTCGCTGAAGCCCGTGCTGTCGCAGGCCGGTTTCGTGACCCGTGACGCGCGTGAAGTCGAGCGTAAGAAGGTCGGTTTGCACTCTGCACGCCGTCGCAAGCAGTTCAGCAAGCGTTGATGCTGCTGTTGCCCGCGAGGGCAACAAACTGTTGCAAAACCGGGGCCGCCAGAATGGAAATTCTGGCGGCCTTGTTCTTTGTGGCTGCTAGACTCGTCGGCTTATGCGAATGCGTCTGCTTCTCCGCCGCCTGACGGTCAGCGCACCGCGCATGTCGGTGCGCAGTGCCTTGCCTTGGCCCCTGCGATGGATTGGTGCCGCAGTGGTGCTGGGTTTCTGCGCAGCCATCGGTCTGTGGGCCTTCGAATTCGGCAAGGAGATCGCCGGTATCGACGACAACCGCATCCAGGACCTCACGCGGCTGGAGCGCGAAGTGGTGGACCTGCAGCGCCAGCTGGACGCCATGAAGGAAGAGCGCGACAAGGCGCTGGCCCTCGCCAATACCTCGACCACGCTGATGACGGCTGAGAAGGCGGCGCAGGAAAGCCTGTCGGCGCTCAACCGTCAGCTGGAAACCGAAAACCAGCGCTTGCGCGACGATCTGGGTTTCTTCGAAAAGCTCATCCCCACCGTGGGGACCGAGGCCCTGGCGATCCGCGGTCTGCAGGCCGAGGTGCAGGATGGCCGCCAGGTCAAATGGCAGGTGCTGGTGATCCAGCCGCTCAAGAATGCACCGGAATTCAACGGCCGGCTCGAACTCAGCTTCACCGGCCTGCAGGCCGGGCGGCCCTGGTCCTCGACCTTGCCCGAGGGCCCGCAAGCGATTAAGCTGCGTCAGTACGCCCGTGCTGAAGGCATGTTCGATCTGCCGCCCCAGACCTTGCTCAAGGGCGTCAGCGTCAAGGTCATGGATGGCAATGTGGTCAAAGCCGTCCAGTCGATCAAGTTGTAACCAGGCCTGTTGGGGAAATCCAGATGTTCAGCCAGAAAAAGCAGCCCGCCATCCGCAGTCTGATCGCCGATGGCAACCATATCGAAGGCCATGTGCATTTCACCGACGGCCTGCGCGTGGATGGTTCGGTGGTGGGTGACGTGCGGTCCAATGAGGACAAGAACAGCATCCTCGTGATTTCTGAGACCGCATCGATCACCGGTGAGGTGCACGCCGACCACATCATCGTCAACGGCACGGTCAAGGGGCCGGTCTATGCCCGCCGCATGCTGGAGCTCCAGCCCAAGGCACGCATCGAGGGCGATGTCTATTACACCTCGCTGGAAATGCACCAGGGCGCCATCATCGCCGGCCTGCTGCGGCCCACACCGTCCATGATGGAAGACAAGCCCACGCTCAAGCTCGCCGCGAACAACTGAGCCACGGCTCCCGCTGGCCCGACCGTCGGCGTGGGTACTGTGCTCACTGCTGAATTCCTGAGCATCTTGGTGTAGTATTCAGCCAGTTCCTTACTTTCCGGAGTGTTCACATGAGCGCCGTTGCCGAATCCGTCCAGACCGAGATGCCCGCTCCCATCCTTTTCACCGACAGCGCCGCCGCCAAGGTGGCCGATCTGATCGCTGAAGAGGGCAATCCCGATCTCAAGCTGCGCGTCTTCGTTCAGGGGGGTGGTTGTTCGGGTTTCCAGTACGGTTTCACCTTCGACGAGGTGGCCAACGAAGACGACACCACCATGACCAAGAACGGTGTCTCGCTGCTGATCGACGCCATGAGCTACCAGTACCTGCTGGGCGCCGAGATCGATTACAAGGAAGATCTGCAGGGTGCGCAGTTCGTGATCAAGAACCCCAACGCCACCACCACCTGCGGTTGCGGTTCGTCCTTCTCCGTTTGAGCGGCCGTTCCGGCCTCAGGCCGGATAGATTGCTCCCAGCACACGGGCGCCTCGGGCGCCCGTGACGCTTTGGAGATTGCCTGTTTCTCCGGCCAGGGTCTTGCTTGCCAGCCAGGCAAAGGCAGCGGCTTCCACCTGCAATGGGGGCAGGCCTGCAGCCTCCGAGCTTTCCACCTTCACATCGGGCAGCTGGATCTGCAGACGGCGCATCAGCTCGAGGTTGAGCGCGCCGCCACCGCAGACAAAGAGCTGGCGACACGCAGGCCCATGACGGCGCAGATCGGCGGCACAGATACGTGCCGTGAGTTCGGTCAGCGTCGACTGCACGTCCTGCGCGCTGACGGCAGCGTGCGCGGCCAGATGTCGGGTCAGCCATTCGGCGTGAAAGAGATCGCGCCCCGTACTCTTGGGCGGGGGCTGGCCGAAGTAGGGTTCCTGCAGCAGATCGCGAAGCAGCGCTTCGTGCACGCGGCCGCTGGCAGCCCACTGGCCGGCGGCATCGTAGGCTTGGCCCGTGTGTAGCTGGCACCAGTGGTCCAGCAACGCATTGCCCGGTCCGCAGTCAAAGCCCAGCACGCCAGTATCTGTCAGCACCGACAGGTTGGAGATGCCGCCAATGTTGAGCACGGCTACCGTCACATCGCGGCGACCGAAGATCGCCTGGTGGAAGGCCGGCACGAGCGGCGCGCCCTGACCGCCAGCGGCGATGTCGCGGCTGCGGAAATCGGCCACCACGGCGATGCCGGTCAGCTCGGCCAGCAGGGCCGGGTTGTTGAGTTGCAGGGTATAGCCCGTGCCGTCGAACAGGCCGGGGCGGTGACGCAGGGTTTGTCCATGGGCCCCGATGGCGCGGACCTGGGAGGCAGGCAGTCCCGTGTCTTGCAGCAGCTGTTTCACCACCTGTGCATAGAGCTGCACCAGCGCGTTGGCGGCCAGCGCGGCGCGGTGGAGTTCGTCGGGGCCGCTCTGGTTGAGCGCCAGGAGTTCGGCACGCAGTGCGTCGGGAAAGGGCCGGTAGGCATGGGCCCGCACACGCAGGCGTCCATCGATGTCGGCCAGCACGCCATCGACGCCGTCCAGCGAGGTGCCGGACATCAGGCCGATGAAGGATGCAGGCATGCCGGGGATCAGCGGGCAGCGAGCAGCAGCTCGGCGGAAGCCAGCTGACGACGCGCCTGCTCCGCCATGCGGTTGAAGGCGGGGCGTGCCGTCGGCGAGACCGGGATCGACTCGCTGCGACGCGCGACAGCCAGCGGATTTTCGTGCCGGCCGTTGATGCGGAACTCGTAGTGCAGGTGCGGCCCCGTGGCCCAACCCGTGGCGCCGACGGCACCGATGGTCTGGCCCTGCTCCACGCGCTGCCCTTTGCGCACCTGGATGCGGCTCAGGTGGGCGTAGACGGTGACGTGGTTGTTGCGATGCCGGATGAAGACCACATTGCCGTAGCCGCCCTGGGCGCCGGCGGTCTCCACCACGCCATCACCCACGGCCCGTACCGGTGTTCCCGTGGGCGCCGCATAGTCCACACCCAGGTGGGCGCGCCAAGTCTGCAGAATGGGGTGGAAACGCATCTTGAAGCCGCTGGTCACACGCGAAAAGGCCAGGGGCGAGGCCAGGTAGGCGCGCTTGAGGCTCTGCCCTTCCAGGGTGTAGTAGCCGCCACGGCCCTGGGTGGGGCGGCCCTCGTCCTGTGCCGCAGCGCTGGCTTCGTTGAACCACATGGCCTGATAGGTCTTGCCCGCATTGGTGAACTCGGCGCTGAGCACGCGGCCGGCGCGCAGCGGCTCACCATCACCTTCGAGCACCTCGTAGACCACCGAATAGCGGTCGCCTTTGCGCAGTTCGCGGTGAAAGTCGATATCGCCCGAGAAGATCTCGGCCAGCTGGATGGCCACCGCGTCGGGGATGCCCGCCTCGTCGGCCGAGGCAAACAGTGAGCTGTCGATGGTGGCGCTCGCAATGCGCACGGAGGCGGTCAGCGGCAGCGTTTCGAGCCGGGAGCTGAAACCCCGCTCCGACTTCTCGATCATCAGGCGCTGGAAGCTGCCGTCGTCGTCAGAGCTCCAGCGGGCGCTCAGGCTCAGCAGGGTGTTGCGTTCGCTGGCCTCGGCGCTGAGCAGGCGGCCGGTGCGGCCGAGCAGATGGCGGTGCACCAGCGCATCGCGGCGCAGGAAGCTGGCGGCCTGGGGATCGTCCAGGCCCAGGCGACGCAGCAAGGTCTCGGCCGTGTCGTTGGCGCGCGAGGTGTCCGAACGATAGAGGCTGTAGCGGTGGATCTCGAGTGCCGCAGCCTGGTCCTGTACGGGCAGGGGGGTGACAGGTTCGCTGATCTCGTGGACCGGCAGGCGTGCCGCATCAGGCGCCAGCGTGACCACGGCGGCGGCGATGGCATAGGCCCCACCGCCCAGCAGGACCACCGACAGCAGGGCGGGGCCCAGATAGCGCGGCCGGTGCTGAACCCACTGGCGCAGTCGGGCCAGGGCAGGTTCAAGAGCGGCGGGCAGTCTGATCATCAGGCGGTAGTTTCAGGACGGGGCGGTATCAGCAAGCGGGCCCCGTTTGCAGGGCCACTTAAAATCGTGGCCTTCGGGGACGCCCCAAGTATATCGGCCTGCTTCCGGGCCACTGCGAAAAATCCTTATGAATCAAGCTTCTGTGTCGACTTTTCCCGTCACCGACCGGGTCCGTGAAGCGCTGGCCGTGACGCTGCGTGGTTGCGAGGAACTGATCCCCGAAGCCGACTGGGTGCAGAAGCTGGCCCGATCGGAGGCAACGAAGACGCCGTTGCGCATCAAGCTAGGCCTGGACCCGACCGCACCCGACATCCACATCGGCCACACCGTGGTGCTCAACAAGATGCGCCAGCTGCAGGACCTGGGGCACCAGGTGATCTTCCTGATCGGCGACTTCACCAGCCTGATCGGCGACCCCTCGGGCCGCAACAGCACGCGCCCGCCGCTGACCGCCGAGCAGATCAAGGCCAACGCCGAGACCTACTACAGGCAGGCCAGCCTGGTGCTGGACCCGGCCCGGACCGAGATCCGCTACAACAGCGAGTGGAGCCTGCCGCTCGGTTCCATGGGCATGATCCAGCTCGCCGCGAAGTACACGGTGGCGCGCATGATGGAGCGCAACGATTTCCACGATCGCTACAAGGCCGGCACACCGATCAGCGTGCACGAGTTCCTCTATCCGCTGATGCAGGGCTACGACTCGGTGGCGCTCAAGAGCGACCTCGAGCTCGGTGGCACCGACCAGAAGTTCAACCTGCTCATGGGCCGGCACCTGCAGATCGAGTATGGGCAGGAGCCGCAATGCATCCTGACCATGCCCCTGCTCGAGGGCCTGGACGGCGTGGACAAGATGTCCAAGTCCAAGAACAACTACATCGGCATCACCGAGGACGCCAACACCATGTTTGCCAAGGTGCTGTCGATCAGCGACGAGCTCATGTGGCGCTGGTACACGCTGCTGTCCTTCATGTCGCTGGCCGAGATCGAGGCGCTCAGGCGCGAGATTGCGGCGGGCCGCAATCCCAAGGACGCCAAGGTGATGCTGGCCAAGGAGATCACGGCGCGCTTTCACAGCGCCGCGGCCGCCGATGCGGCCGAGCAGGACTTCATCAACCGCAGCAAGGGCGGTATCCCCGACGAGATCGAGGAGCAGACGCTGCGCTTGGAGGCCGGTCCGATCGGCATCGCGGCCCTGCTGAAGCAGGCGGGGTTGGTGGCCTCGTCCGGCGAAGGCAACCGTCTGATCGACGGCGGTGGCGTGCGGGTGGACGCCGTGACCATCAACGACAAGGGCCTCAAGCTGGGGGCCGGCAGCTACGTGCTGCAGGTGGGCAAGCGCAAGTTCAAGCGCGTGATCCTCACCGGGGCTTGATTTTTCCGCCCGTCTGCACTGCAATGGCGGCCGGGACCTGTCCTAGTGGAAACACGGGGGAGGGTACTGCCGGTGCGGTGAAATAATCCGCGGACCATAAAAACAGAGGTTGGGCGGCATGGATACGCAAGCGATCTATCGAAAATCCGAAAAAGGGGCGGAGGCCATCGCGACCCGTGGTCATGGCGTGAGTGGCAAGCAGCGCATGCTGCTCATCCTCGTCGACGGGAAAAAGACGGCCGAGGAGCTGATCAAACTGGCTTCCGGCATGGGCGAGTCGGCCCAGCTCCTGCAGCAGCTTGAAACCGATGGCCTGATCGAGATGGTGGCCCCTGGTGCCGCTGCCGCCAATCCTGCCGCTGCCGCAGGTCTGCCCGCGGGAGGGGAGCTGGGCAAGGCCAGAACACTGGCGACCCGGTTGCTTGCCGAGCAGCTGGGGCCGCTGGCCGACGATCTGGCGATCCGGCTCGAGGCTGCCAAGGACATGCCCCAGTTCGTCGAGGTGATGAAGCGGGCCTACGCTGTGGTGCGCGAGGTCAAGGGCCAGGCCGCGGCCGATCGCTTTGGTGCCGAGGTCGAGGCTCAGATCCAGAGGGCCTGAGCCTCAGCGGCCCAGCCAGCGCTGCACTTTCTCGCGCTGTTCGGCGGCCAGCCGCCAGGTCGTGCTCTGGCGTGGCAGCTTGAGCGGCAGGCTCAGCAGACGCCGGTCGCGTGCCACCAGGGCCTGTACGCGTTCCTGTTCTCCCGCGTAAAGCAGCAGATCGTCGAGCTTGCCCAGGCGCCAGCTGCTGCGTGATTTCCCTGTTCCGACCTCCACCCCCAGCCACTCGTCGCCGGCCGCCATGCCGGCCTGCTCGGCCGCACCGCCGCGCAGCACGGTCTTGACCTGCACCCCTCCACCGCTCTCGGCCACCCGCAGGCCCAGGCGCTGGGCCAATTGCGCGGGTTCGTCGTGGATCCGCACGCCATGCTGTTCCAGCAGCTCGCGCAGTGGCAGCTCGCCCGTGCCATGGACCCAGCGCTGGATCTCGCGGCTCCAGCTACGGCCGCTGAGCTCGCGCAGCACGGCCAGCAGGTCATCCTCGCGCATGGGACCGGCCGAGCAGCGCTGCCAGAGCGCGCGCATCACGTCGTCCAGGCTGTGCCGGCCCTCGGCGCGTAGCGTGAGGTCGATGCACAGGGCCACGAGCGCACCCTTGCCGTAGTAGCTCACGGTGGCGTTGGGCGTGTTCTCGTCCACGCGGTAGTACTTGACCCAGGCGTCGAAGCTGGCCTGGGCCACGGACTGCACCAGGCGTCCCGGGGTCTGCTGCAGCTGGTTGATACTCTTGTTGAGCAGGCGCAGGTAGACCAGGTCGTCGATCAGGTCGGCGCGGCGCAGCAGCAAGTCGTCGTAATAGCTCGTGAAGCCCTCGAAGAACCAGAGCAGCTCCGTGTAGTTCTCCCGCGTGTAGTCGTAACGCGCGAACTCGGCGGGGCGCAGGCGCTTGACGTTCCAGCTGTGGAAGTACTCGTGGCTGATCAGGCCCAGCAACGTGGTGTAGCCCTCGCCGGGTTTGGTCCCGGCGCGTGGCAGGTCACGCCGGCCGCAGATCAGGGCGGTGGAGTTGCGGTGCTCCAGGCCGCCATAGCCGTCGTCGGTGGCGTTGAGCAGGAAGAGGTAGTTCTTGAAAGGAGGTTTGCCCGTACGCCCGGTAGCGCGGCCTTCGGCATGCCAGAAGCGGATGGCGGTCTCGCAGATCCGCTGGGCATCGGCCAGCAGACGGCTGCCGTCGAAGCTCGGCGGCGCGCCGGCGATGACGAAGCGATGCGGCGCGCCGCCGGCCTTGAACTCGCCACTCCAGAAGTGGCCCAATTCCACGGGGCAGTCCACGAGCTCGTCGTAATCGGCAGCGTGATAGCGGCCCCAGCCGCGACGCTCGTTCTTGAGGGGCGTGAGACCGGTGGCGACCTGCCAGTCGGCAGGTGCGGCGCCTGGCGCCAGGGTCAGTTCATGTGGCGCATCTTCCTGGCCCTGCACGCGCAGACACAGGCTGGTGCCATTGAAGAAGCCGCGCTGGCTGTCGAGCCAGGCGGTCCGCACCGAGTTGTCCCAGGCATAGACCTCATAGCGCAGCTCCAGGGGCTGGGCCGGATCGCAGGCGATCTGCCAGCTGCACTTGTCGATCTGGGTGGCAGGCAGAGTCTTGCGGCCTTGCTCCACGACGAGTTTCTGCAGGTTCTTGGAGAACTCGCGGACCAGATAGCTGCCCGGGATCCAGGCCGGCAGGCTCACGAGCTGTATGGCCTGAGGCTGCGTGATGGTGAGCGCGACGCGGAAGAGATGGGCGTGCGGGTCGGCAACCTCGATGCGGTAATGGACAGGCGCAGGGCTGGACTTCTTCGGCATGGGGCGACGTTCCGGCTTCAGCGGGAGGCGGCCGTGAGCTGTTTTTCGATCTGGGCGAGGTCGATCGCGCCGGGCACGCGGCTGCCGTCGGCGAAGAATAGCGTGGGTGTGCCCTGGACCTTGAGCTTCTGGCCGAAAGCCAGGTTGCGCTGGATGGCCTGCACATCGCAGGCGGCGGCCGAGGGCAGCTGGTCCTTGAGCATCAGATCCAGCCAGGCCTGCGAGCGCTCCTTGGAACACCAGACCAGCTTGGATTTTTCCGTGGAGCCCGGGCCCAGCACGGGGTAGAGGAAGACGTGGATGGTGACGTTGTCCAGCTTGGCCAGATCACGTTCGATGCGCTTGCAGTAGCCGCAGTTGGGGTCGGAAAAGATGGCCATCTTGCGAGCACCGTTGCCGCGCACCACGGTGAAGGCATCCTTGAAGGGCAGGTTCTTGAAGTCAATGGCCAGCAGCTTGTCCACCCGCTCCTCGGTGAGGTTGCGTTTCTGGCGCACGTCGATCAGGTGGCCCTGGATCAGGTAGTTGCCCTCGGCATCGCTGTAGTAGATCTCGCTGTCATTGACGCGGATCTCGAATAGGCCGGGGATCGGTGTCTTGCTGACCTCGTTGATGGGGGGCAGTTGCGGCAGCCGCTCGGCCAGGTTCTTGCGGATGGCGGCCTCCTGCGCGCCGGCACCCAGGGCCAGCAGCGCGGCCAGCAGGCCCGTGATCAGTTGCGTCGTCGTCTTCATGTCCATCCTTCAAAAATTCATGGCCTTCTGTGCCAGCCAGTGCTTGAGCCAGCCGCTGTGTTCCACGCCCTGCAGGCCCCAGTTGCGCAGTGCGCTCCAGGCCTGGCCTTCGCGTGCGAACAGCAGCTGCAGCCCGTCCATGCCCAGGTCCAGCGCCAGCATGCCTGCCTTGCGCGTGCGCTCGTAGCGGCGCAGCAGCTTCTCGTCATCCACACCACGCCAGTACTCGCGCCCGTGCAGCACGCGCGTGAGCTCGGCCACATCGGCCAGCCCGAGATTCAGACCCTGGCCGGCCAGCGGATGCACGTTGTGCGCCGCGTCGCCGGCCAGCACCCAGGCACCGCCTGGGTTGCGCCCCGACCATTGCCGGGCCTGGGCCTTCTGCAGCGGCCAGATCTTGCGCTCGCTGATCAGGTTCAGCGGCCCCAGGGCCTGGTGGCTGGCGCGTGCGATTTCCGCGCAGAAGGTGCCGGGTTCCAGCTGCTGCAGTTGGGCCGCACGCTCTGCAGAGACAGACCAGACCACGGCCACGGAGTTCCCTTGCGGGCCGCCCAGAGGCAGAAAAGCCAGGATCTCTCCCTGGCCGAACCACTGACGGGCCACCTGGCCATGCGGCTTTTCGCATTGCAGCCGGGTGGCCAGGGCATGCTGGGGATAGGGGGTAACGTCGAAATCGACGCCGAATTCGGCCCGCGTGCTGCTGGCGCGGCCTTCGCAGACCACGGTCAGTTTCGCCGGGACCGGGGCCGACAGCACCTCGATCTGCGGCTGGTAACGCACGGCCTCGCCCAGTCGGGCCTCGAGCACGGGCACATCGACGATCCAGGTCAGTGCGGGGGCCCCCAGCGGGGCGGCGTCGAAGTTCAGTTCCTTGCCACGGTCACCCCAGACCCGCATGTGCGTGACGGGGGTGGCGGCGCTTTCATCTTCGGGCCAGGCGCGCACGCTTTCCAGCAGCTCGCGCGAGGCGCGGTTCAGGGCATAGGCGCGCACGTCGGCGCTGGGCGGCGTTGCGGCGGACGGTTCGACCAGGCCGACGCGCAGGCGTTCACGCGCCAGCAGCAGGGCCAGGGTTCGGCCGACGATACCGCTGCCGCGTATGCAGATGTCCAGGGCTTGGGGCATGAGGGCATTGTAGAAGGCAGGGCAGAATCAGAGCTGTCGCAAGCCCATTCAGGAAAATCGTCCGTGAGTAAGTCCACCGCATCTGCCGCCGACGTGCAGGCCCGCATCGCCCGTCTTTTTGTCTACCCCATCAAGTCCTGCGCCGGCATCGAGCTGACCGAAGCGCTGCTCACCGAAACCGGCCTGGACCTGGACCGCGCCTGGATGGTGGTGGACGAGGAGGGCGAGTTCCTGTCCCAGCGCGAGGCGCCGCGCATGGCCCTGATCCAGCCGGCCTTCAAGCGGGGCGGCACGGAGCTGCAGCTGCGTGCCCCGGGCATGCTGGCCCTGCACCTGCTGGTGGATGCGGTGGAGGCGCCGACCCGTGTGCGCGTCTGGGATGATGTAGTGCCAGCCTACGACATGGGCGACATCGCCGCCCAGTGGTTCACCGATTTCCTGGCGCTCAACGAACAGGGCCTGCCCCGCGCCAACGCCCCGAAATACCGCCTGGTGCGCTTCGACCCGGACCACCGGCGCCTTTCCAGCCTGCAGTGGACCGGTGGTGTGGAGGCACCCAACCAGTTCAGCGACGGCTATCCCCTGCTGGTGCTGGGGCAGTCCGCACTCGACGGTCTGAACGACCGGCTCCGGGCTGCGGGCCACGGGCCCGTGGACATCCGGCGTTTCCGTCCCAACGTCGTGCTCGAAGGCCTGGAGGCGCATGACGAAGATCGCGTGGGCCCGCTGCAGATCGAAACCGCCGACGGGCCGGTCGTGCTTACGCCGGTCAAGCCCTGCCCGCGCTGCCCCATCCCCAACATCGATCCCGAGACGGCCCGAAGCAGCCCCGAGGTCAACGACACCCTGCAGACCTACCGCCAGGACGCCCGCGTCAACGGCGCCCTGACCTTCGGCATGAACGCCATCGTCACGGCCGGCGTGGACCGCGTGCTGCGCGTGGGGCAGACGGTGAGCGCCAGCTACCGCTTCGATTGAGCCGGCCCGCCCCGGTCCAGGGCGGGACTTACAATGGGGACCGTTTCCGGCGCCTGAGGGCGCCGCCCCTGCTCCGCAGGCCGGCCTGCACGCCGTGCCGCGCGGGCGGCGCCCGAGAGGCGCTATATTCCAAGGAAGATCATGAGTCTCAAGTGCGGCATCGTCGGCCTGCCCAACGTCGGCAAATCCACCCTGTTCAACGCCCTGACCAAGGCGGGCATTGCGGCGGAGAACTACCCCTTCTGCACCATCGAGCCCAACGTCGGTGTGGTGGAGGTGCCGGACCCCCGGCTACAGCAGCTGGCCGAGATCGTCCAGCCCGAGCGTGTCGTGCCGGCCATCGTCGAGTTCGTGGACATCGCCGGTCTGGTTGCCGGGGCCAGCACCGGTGAGGGTCTGGGCAACAAGTTCCTGGCCCACATCCGCGAGACCGACGCCATCGTCAACGTGGTGCGCTGTTTTGCCGACGACAACGTGATCCACGTCGCTGGCAAGGTGGACCCGATCGCCGACATCGAGGTGATCCAGACCGAGCTGTGCCTGGCCGACCTGGGCACGGTCGAGAAGGCCCTGCAGCGCGTGACCAAGACGGCGCGCTCTGGCGACAAGGAGTCCATCAAGCTCGTGGCCATCCTGGAGAAATGCCAGGCCGCGCTGGATCAGGCCAAGCCGGTGCGCACGCTGGAATTCGGCAAGGAAGAGCTGCCCCTGCTCAAGCAGTTCTTCCTCATCACGGCCAAGCCGGCCATGTTCGTCGGCAACGTCAGCGAAGACGGTTTTGAAAACAACCCCTACCTCGATCGCCTGAAGGACTACGCCGCCACGCAGAACGCGCCCGTGGTGGCCATCTGTGCCAAGATCGAAGCCGAACTGTCCGAGATGGACGACGCGGATCGCCTGGACTTCCTCAAGGAACTGGGGCAGAACGAGCCGGGCCTGAACCGCCTGATCCGCGCGGCCTACACGCTGCTGGGCCTGCAGACCTACTTCACGGCCGGCGTCAAGGAAGTGCGCGCCTGGACCATCCATGTGGGGGACACCGGGCCGCAGGCTGCGGGCGTGATCCACACCGATTTCGAAAAGGGCTACATCCGCGCCCAGACCATCGCCTTCGAGGACTACATCGCCTACAAGGGCGAACAGGGCGCCAAGGATGCCGGCAAGATGCGCGCCGAGGGCAAGGAGTACGTCGTCAAGGACGGCGACGTGATGAACTTCCTGTTCAGCGCCTGATGCTCAGGGCAGACTGATCCCATCCGGGAACAGCCAGAGCAGCACGGCCGTCATGGTGACGTAGCGCGCGAACTTTCCGATCGCCATATAGAACAGGCAGGGCCAGAAAGGCAGGCGCAGCCAGCCGGCCACGGCGCACAGCGGGTCGCCGATGGCGGGCAGCCAGCTCAGCAGGCAGGCCTTGGGGCCGATGCGCTCCAGCCAGTCCA
>JAIERT010000174.1 GCA_019746735.1 Burkholderiaceae bacterium
TGGGAATCGAACCCACGTTATTTGCTTGGGAAGCAAGAGTCCTACCATTGAACGACACCCGCAGATCTGTGCTGCGGTGCGTAGTTTACTTGAGGATGTCGCCCAGGCAGAGGTACTTGAGTTCGACGTAGTCGTCCATGCCGTGGTGCGAGCCTTCGCGGCCCAGGCCGGACTGTTTGACGCCGCCGAAGGGCACGTGTTCGGTGGCCAGCACACCCACGTTGATGCCCACCATGCCGTACTCCAGCGCCTCGCTGACGCGGAAGATACGGCCCACGTCGCGGGTGTAGAAGTAGGTGGCCAGGCCGAAGATGGTGGCGTTGGCCATGGCGATGACTTCCTGCTCGGTCTTGAAGCGGAACACCGGTGCGAAGGGGCCGAAGGTTTCTTCGGTGGCGCAGAGCATGTTCTGCTGGGCTTCGGACAGCACGGTGGGTTCGAAGAACTGGCCCTGCAGTTTCTTGCCGCCCACCACGATCTTGCCGCCCTTGGCCACGGCATCGGCCACATGGCGCTGCACCTTCTCCACGGCGGCGTCCTCGATCAGCGGGCCCTGGGACACGCCATCCTCGAAGCCGTTGCCGACCTTGACGGCCTTGACCTTGGCCGCGAACTTCTGGACGAACTGGTCGTAGACACCGTCCTGCACATAGATGCGGTTGGCGCAGACGCAGGTCTGGCCGGCGTTGCGGTACTTGCTGGCCATGGCGCCCTCCACGGCCGAGTCGATGTCGGCGTCGTCGAAGACGATGAAGGGTGCGTTGCCGCCGAGCTCCAGGCTCAGCTTCTTGACCGTGGGCGCGCTCTGCGCCATCAGGATGCGGCCGACCTCGGTGGAGCCGGTGAAGCTGATGTGGCGCACCGTGTCGCTGGCGCAGAAGACCTTGCCCACGGCGATGGAGTTGTCGCTGTCCGCCGTGATCATGTTGAGCACGCCGGCCGGGATGCCGGCGCGCACGGCCAGCTCGGCCGCGGCCAGGGCCGTGAGCGGCGTGAGCTCGGCCGGCTTGATGATGACGGGGCAGCCTGCGGCCAGGGCCGGGGCAACCTTGCGCGTGATCATGGCCAGGGGGAAGTTCCAGGGCGTGATGGCCGCGCAGACGCCGATGGGCTGCTTGATCACCATGAGCCGGCGGTTGTTGTCCCAGGCGGGCAGGGTCTCGCCGTTGACGCGCTTGGCCTCCTCGGCAAACCACTCGACGAAGCTGGCGCCATAGGCCACTTCGCCCTTGGCTTCGGGGTAGGGCTTGCCCTGCTCGGCCGTCATGATGCGGCCCAGGTCTTCCTGGTTGGCCATCAGCAGGTCGAACCATTTGCGCAGGATGATGCTGCGCTGTTTGCCGCTCAGCGCACGCCAGGCCGGCCAGGCGCCGTCTGCAGCCTTGATTGCCTGTTCGGCCTCGGCCGGGCCCAGGTTGGCCACGTCCGCCAGCTTGTGGCCCGTGGCCGGGTCCAGCACGTCGAAGCGCTTGCTGCCCCGGATCCACTGGCCGTTGACCAGGGCGTCGGTCTTGAGCAGGCTGGGGTCCTTGAGCTGGGCGAGGGGGGAGGTCTTCATGTCCATGGCGGGTTCTCCTGGCTAGAGGCGGGATTCTGCCTCAAGCCGCTGTCATTGCAGTCTCGAGCATGACAAGCGCCTTCTCGAACAAGGGCTGCTCGATGGTCAGGGGAAAGAGGAAGCGCAGCACATTGCCGTCCATGCCGCAGGTCAGCAGGATCAGCCCCTGGGCGAGTGCCTTCGCCTGGACCTTCTTGGTGAAGTCGGCGTCGGGGCGGCCGTCGGCGTGGCGGAACTCGGCCGCCACCATGGCACCCAGGCCGCGCACCTCGGCGAGCTGCGGCACGCGGGCCTGCAGGCCGTGCAGACGCGCCTGGAGCTGGTCGCCGAGTTGCTGGCCGCGCTCGGGCAGCTGCTCGTCGCGCATGATGTCGATGACCGCATGCGCGGCGGCCACGGCCAGCGGGTTGCCGGCGTAGGTGCCGCCCAGGCCGCCGGGCGCGGGCGCGTCCATGACCTCGGCGCGGCCGGTGACGGCCGAGAGGTTGAGGCCGGCCGCCATGGACTTGGCGCTGGTCATGAGGTCGGGCGTGATGCCCTGGTCCTCGTAGTGCCCCATGGCAAAGAGCTTGCCGGTGCGGCCGAAGCCGCTCTGCACCTCGTCCGCGATCATCAGGATGCCGTGCTGGTTGCAGAGCTCGCGCAGCCAGCGCACGGCCTCGGGATGGATGATGTTGAAGCCGCCTTCGCCCTGCACGGGTTCGAAGATGAAGGCCGCGACGCGGCTGGGCTCGATGTCGTACTTGAAGAGGCGCTCCACGCCCTTGCGCGCCTCGGCCAGGCTGGCGGCGTCGCTGGGGAAGGGCACGTGGTAGACCTCGGCTGGCATGGGGCCGAAGGCGTTCTTGTAGGGAGCGACCTTGCCGGTCAGCGCCACGGCGTAGAGGCTGCGGCCGTGGAAGGCGCCGCCGAAGGCGATGACGCCGCTGCGGCCGGTGGCCGCGCGTGCGATCTTGATCGCGTTCTCCACCGCCTCGGCGCCGGTGGAGAAGAGGGCCGTCTTCTTGGCGTGACTTCCGGGCGTGATCTCGTTGAGCTTTTCGGCCAGGGCGATATAGCTCTCGTAAGGCACGATCTGGTAACAGGTGTGGGTGAAGCGCTCCAGCTGGGCCTGCACGGCCGCGATCACCTTGGGGTGGCGGTGGCCGGTGTTGAGCACGGCGATGCCGCCGGCGAAGTCGATGTAGCGCCGGCCTTCGACGTCCCAGAGCTCGGCGTTCCGGGCGCGGTCGGCGAAGAAATTGCCCATCACGCCCACGCCACGCGGCGTGGCCGCCGCCTTGCGGGCCATCAGGGCTTCGTTGGGAGAGTGTTTCATTTTCAGCTCCTCAGAGTTTGACCATGACGTGGCGCGGGACGGTGTAGTCCTCCAGCGCGTACATGGACATGTCCTTGCCGTAGCCGGAGGACTTGAGCCCGCCGTGCGGCATTTCGTTGACCAGCATGAAGTGCGTGTTGATCCAGGTGCAGCCGTACTGCAGCTGCTTGGCCACGCGCATGGCCTTGCTCACGTCCTGGGTCCAGACGCTGGAGGCCAGGCCGTAGTCGGAGTCGTTGGCCCAGCCGATGACCTGCTCGGCATCGGAGAAGCGCGTGACCGAGACCACGGGGCCGAAGACCTCGCGGCGCACGATCTCGTCGTCCTGCTTGGCGCCGGCGATCACGGTGGGCTCGTAGAAGAAGCCGTTGCCCTGGCGCAGCTTGCCACCGGTGGTGACTTCCATATGGCCGGTCATCTGCGCGCGCTCCACAAAGCTGGCCACGCGGTTGCGCTGGCGGTCCGAGATCAGCGGGCCCAGTTCCACGCCGTCCTCGTCCTGCGTGCCCATCTTGAGCGTGGAGACGGCGGTGCTCAGTTCGGCCACCAGCCTGTCGTAGATCTTCGGGCCGGCGTAGATGCGGCAGGCCGCGGTGCAGTCCTGGCCGGCGTTGTAGTAGCCGAAGGTGCGCACGCCTGCCACCACTTCTTCGAGGTTGGCGTCGTCGAAAACGATCACGGGCGCCTTGCCGCCGAGTTCCAGGTGGGTGCGCTTGAGCGTGCCGGATGCGGCCTGCAGGATCTTGCGGCCGGTGGACACATCGCCCGTGACCGAGACCATGCGCACCTGCGGGTGTTCCACCAGGGGCTGGCCCACGCTGGCACCGCGACCGCAGATGACGTTGAGCACGCCCTTGGGCAGGATCTCCGCGGCCAGGCGGCCGAAGAGCAGGGCGGTCAGCGGCGTCTGCTCGCTGGGCTTGAGCACCACGGTGTTGCCCGCGGCCAGGGCCGGCGCGGTCTTCCAGGCCGCCATCATCAGCGGGTAGTTCCAGGGCGCGATGGAGGCCACCACGCCGATGGGGTCGCGCCGGATCATGCTGGTGTGGCCGGCCAGGTATTCACCCGCGATGGTGCCGTTCATGCAGCGCGCCGCACCGGCGAAGTAGCGGAAGCAGTCGGCAATCGCCGGGATTTCGTCGCCCAGGGCGCGCGCATAGGGCTTGCCGCAGTTGAGCGACTCCAGGCGTGCGAACTCGGCGCCGCGGGCCTCGATGGCGTCGGCCAGCTTGAGCAGCAGGTTGGCGCGCTCGGCCGGCGTGGTCTGCGACCAGGATTCCCAGGCGCGGCTGGCGGCCGAGACGGCGCGGGCCACCTGCTCGGCCGAGGCCTCGCGCACGGTGCACAGGGTCTCGCCGGTGGCGGGATTGAGGATGGGCTCCTCGGCGCCTTCGCCGCGGACCAGCTGCTGGTCGATCAGCAGCTCGGTGGGGAAGGACAGGGTGGGTTCGGCAGGGTGTCCCATGGTCAGGTCTCCTAAAAAATGGGGTCAGCGGTTCTGGCTGTCTTCGTCGGCGCGCGTCAGCCAGTAGGCGAGCACGATGGGGATGAAAGTGAGCGCGATCATGATCACGGCCACCACATTGGTCACGGGGCGCTGGCGCGGACGGATCAGCTCCTGCAGCATCCAGATCGGCAGCGTGGTCTGCTGGCCGGCGGTGAAGGTGGTGACGATGACCTCGTCGAAGCTCAGGGCGAAGGCCAGCAGGCCACCGGCCAGCAGGGCCGAGCCCAGCTGGGGCAGCAGCACGTAGCGGAAGGTCTGGAAGGCGTTGGCTCCCAGGTCCATCGACGCCTCGATCAGCGCCGGGCTGATGCGGCGCAGCCGCGCCACCGCATTGTTGTAGACCACCACCACGCAGAAGGTGGCGTGGCCGATCACGATGGTCCAGAAGCTGAAGGGGATCTCCATCGCATGGTAGGACGAGCGCAGCGCGATGCCGGTGATGACGCCGGGCAGGGCGATGGGCAGGATGAGCAGCAGGTTGACCGCGTCACGGCCGAAGAACTGCGTGCGCGCCAGCGCGCCGGCGGCCAGCGTGCCCAGCACCATGGCGATGCCCGTGGCCCAGAGCGCGACCTGGAAGGAGAGCTTCATCGCGTCCCACACGTCCTGGCGCTCCATCGCCACGCCGAACCATTGCGTGGTCAGGCCCGGGGGCGGGAAGACATAGCTCTTGTCCTCGCTGCTGAAGGCGTAGAGGATGATGAGCGCCAGCGGGATGTGCAGGAAGAGCACGCCGGCCCAGGTGGCCAGCTTGAGCCCCCAGGAGGCGCCGCGCTGCGGCTTGGAGTATTTGCTGTCAGAGCGCATCGAAAGCCCCCTTGCGCTTGGCCAGCCAGAGGTAGAGGCCGATGATCACGATGGGCACCAGCGAGAAGGCCGCGGCGAACGGCAGGTTGCCGGCCACGCCCTGCTGGCGGTAGACCACCTGGCCGATGTAGAGCGTGGAGTTGCCGATGACCTGCGGGATGATGTAGTCGCCCAGGGTCAGCGAGAAGGTGAAGATGGAACCCGCCGCGATGCCCGGCATGGCCAGCGGGAAGATCACCTGGCGGAAGGTCTGGGCCGGGCTGGCGCCGAGATCCGCCGAGGCTTCGAGGTAGGAGCCGGGAATGCGCTCGATGGCGGCCATGATGGGCAGGATCATGAAGGGCAGCCACATGTAGACGAAGACGATGAAGGTGCCCATGGGGGAGAAGCTCAGCGAGCTGCCACCCACCACGGGCAGGGACAGCAGGCCTTCGAGCAGGCCTTCCAGATGCAGGGCGTGCAGCAGCCAGGAAATGGCGCCTTCCTTGGCCAGCAGCAGCTTCCAGGCGTAGAGACGCACCAGGTAGCTGGACCACAGGGGCAGCATCACGGCCACATAGAGCAGAGCCTTTTGCGGGCCGCGCGCGTAGCGGGCCATGTAGTAGGCGACGGGAAAGCCGAGGACCACGCAGGCCACGGTGACCAGGACGGCCATCACCGTGCTGCGCAGGGCCACGTCCAGGTTGGTGGGCGTGAAGATCTCGACGAAGTTGGAGAAGCCGATCTCGCGCACCACCTGGCCGGTGAAGTCGTCCAGGCGGAAGAAGCTGTTGGCCAGCAGGCTGAACAGCGAGCCCAGGTAGATGATGCTGAACCACAGCAGGGGCGGCGCCAGCAGCAGGGTCAGCAGCAGGCCGCGCCGCGTGTAGATCAGCGTGGACAGCCGGTCGGCCAGGCTGTCGCGCGCGGGGAAGGCGGCGGTGCTCATTGGGTAACCTTCGTGCTGCGCACTGCGGTGCGAGCACCTTCGGGCGGTCGTGCGGTGCTCATGTGCGGGCCGCCTCGATGACGTGCATGGCCGCGTCGCTCCAGTAGAGCTGGGCGCTGGCACCGACTTCAGGGGTGACCGTGCTGCCCTGCACGGGCAGGTCGGCCAGCAGCATGGCGCCGCCCTGGTCGGGCTGTACGCGCACGCGCCAGAAGGAGCCGAAGAACTGCACCTCGCGCACGGTGCCGCGCGCGCGCGGTGTGCCGCGGGTGGCGGCGGCGCCCAGCTCCAGGGCTATCAGCTCGGGGCGGATCATCAGGGCCTCGGCTGCGGCGTACTGGCGGGCGTCACCGCCCTGCAGCACATTGGCCGCGCCCACGAATTCGGCCACGAAACGCGTGGCCGGACGGTTGTAGAGCTCGGCCGGCGTGGCCACCTGCTCCAGGCGGCCCCGATTGAAGACGCCGATGCGGTCGCTCATGGACAGGGCTTCGTGCTGGTCGTGCGTGACGAAGATGAAGGTGATGCCCAGCTTGCGCTGCAGGCTCTTGAGCTCGCTCTGCATCTGCTCGCGCAGCTTGAGGTCCAGCGCACCCAGGGGCTCGTCGAGCAGCAGCACCTGGGGCTCGCTGATCAGGGCGCGGGCCAGGGCCACGCGCTGGCGCTGGCCGCCGGACAGCTGGGGTGGCTTGCGCTGACCGACGTCGGGCAGTTGCACGGTCTCCAGCAGCTGCTGGGCCTTCTTCTCGCGCGTGGCGCGGTCGACGCCGCGCACCATGAGGCTGTAGGCCACGTTGTCCAGGATGCTCATGTGCGGAAAGAGCGCGTAGTCCTGGAACACGGTGTTGACCGGGCGTGCATAGGGCGGGTGCTGGCTCACGTCCTGGCCGTGGATGTCGATGTGGCCGCTGGTGGGCAGGGTGAAGCCGCCGATCATGCGCAGGCAGGTGGTCTTGCCCGAGCCCGAGGGGCCCAGCAGGGTGAAGAATTCACCGGAGCGGACCTCCAGGTCCACGCCCGCCACCGCGTGCACGGTCTTGCCCGCCGAACGAAACACGCACGACACGTCGCGCAAACTCACAGCCGAAGTCATCGATACTCTTTCCAATACTTTTACGCGGGTCAACCCAGGGAGGCTTGGCGCACCTCAAGCGCTGCGGCCCGCAAGGCCGCGCAGCCGGCCGCCGTTCCAGAGCACCCGCGGAACCGGCTACGCCGGGCCGCTGGGTGCGCCCCCCTTGAGGGGGGAGACGCGAGAGCGTCTCGGGGGTGTTTACATTTCAACGGCCGCCGAGGATGGCGATGTAGTCGGACACCCACTTGTGGTAGGGAACGCACTGGTTGTTCTGCGTCTTGCACTGGGTGGTCGGCGTCTTCCAGAAGGAGATGCGCTCGAAGTCGTTGTAGCCCTGGCGTGCGCAGCCCTCGTCGCCCAGCAGCTTGTTGCCCTTGCAGGCGGCAGGCACGGCCGGTACCGAGCCGAACCAGGCCGAGAGGTCGCCCTGCAGCTTGGGGTTGAGCGAGTGCTCCAGCCACAGATAGGCGCAGTTGGGGTGCTTGGCGTCGGCGTGCATCATGGTGGAGTCGGCCCAGCCCGAGGCGCCTTCGACCGGCACCACGGTGGCCACCGGGGCCTTCTTGGAAGTCAGGATGTTGGCCTGGAACTGCCAGCTGCTGGAGGCCACCACGCCTTCGTTGGTGAAGTCGTCGATCTGCACGAAGGCGTCGTGCCAGTACTTGCCCACGATCTTGCGCTGGGCGCGCAGCACCTCGAGTGCGGCCTTGTACTGGGCCTCGTTCAGCTCATAGGGGTCCTTGATGCCCAGGGCCGGGTTCTTCTTCATCAGGTAGAGCGCGGCGTCGGCGATGTAGATCGGGCCGTCGAAGGCCTGCACGCGGCCCTTGTTGCTCTTGCCGTCGGGCAGGGTCTGCTCCTCGAAGACCACGCTCCAGCTCGTGGGTTTCTTGTCGCCGAAGACCTTGGTGTTGTACATCAGCACGTTCCAGCCCCACTGGTAGGGCACGCCATAGTGGGTGTTGCCCTCGTAGTGCCAGGGGGCCTTCTGCAGGCGGGGGTCGATGTTCTTGTAGCTGGGGATCAGGCTGACGTTGATGGGCTGCACCTTCTTGCCGCGGATCAGGCGGGTGCTGGCGTCGCCGGAGGCGGTGACCAGGTCGAAGCCGCCTTCGTTCATGAGGGCCACCATCTCGTCGGAGGTGCCGGCGGTCTTGACGTTGACCTTGCAGCCGGTGGCCTTCTCGAAGCCCGTGACCCAGTCGAAGTTCTTGTCGGTGGCACCGCGCTCGATGTAGCCGGCCCAGGCCACGATGTCGACCTGGCCCTCGCCCTTGCCGATTTTCTGCACCATTTTCTGGGCCTGGCTGGCGCCGGCCAGGGCCAGCAGTCCGGCGGTGATCGCCGCGTACTTCAGTAGCTTCATGTCATCTCCACACGTTCAGGTTGATCGGATGCCAGCCGGCCCGGGCCTGTGCTGGCGCGTCTCGCCCGCCTGGGCTGAAAGCAAGGCGAATGTAGTCTTGACCCCCGGGCCTGCACAGTTCAATATTCGGAGTTCGATCGATCTAAAAAGAAGATATCAAGGGTTAACCCTCTCATTTTTCGCACCAAAATGCAGCGGCACATCACGCTCAAGCAGTTCCGTTATTTCCTCGCGGTCTCCGAAACGGCCTCAGTGGCAGCGGCGGCGCGCATGATCAACATCGCGCAGTCCGCCGTGACCAAGAGCATCCAGGAGCTGGAGGACGCGCTGGGCGTCAAGCTTTTCGAGCGCACCACCAAAGGGATGGTGCTGACCCAGGATGGGCACCGCTTCCAGGCCAGCGCGCGCAAGGTCATCGCGGCTGTGGCCGAAGCCGGCCAGCTCGGGCGTGGCAAGCCCGAGACACTTTCGGGCAATCTGACCGTGGGCGTGACCAGCCTGGTGGCCGGTTACTACCTGGCCGATCTGTTTGCGCGCTTCCAGCGCTCCCACCCTTCGGTCACGATCTCGGTGGTCGAGGATGCGCCCCAGTTCCTGGAGCACCTGCTGATCAACGGCGAGGTGGACCTGGCCATCATGGTCTCCAACGCCCTGGGCGACCCCCAGGCCCTGGAGGTGGAAGCTCTGACGCGCTCGCCCAACCGGGTCTGGATGGCCTCGGGCCACGCCCTGGCCGAAAAGACCGAGCTCACCCTGCAGGAATGCGCGGCCTACCCCCAGGTGCTGCTGCAAGCCGACCGGGTGGAGAGCGTGCTCAACACGCTCTGGAACCGCCACGGTCTGCACCCGCCCGTGCTCATGCGCAGCAGCTCGCTGGAGGCCGTGCGGTCCCTGGTGGGCATCGGTGCCGGCATTGCCCTGCTGCCCGACTTCCTCTACCGCCCCTGGACTCTGGACGCCGAGCACGTGGAGGCGCGCAGCCTGCGCGACGCCACGCCCACCATCGACGTGGGCCTGGTCTGGCGCCGCGGCTCACGCAGCCGGCCGGTGGTGACCGAGTTCATCGAGCTGGCGCGCGAGCAGTCGCGCAGCCACCGCGGGCGCTGAATCTCCATGTCCCGCAGCCCCGAACGCCGTGCCGTTTCTAGGATAATTCGAGGTTTGCATCCCACCCACGGCGTGCCGTGCTTTCGCGTCGAAAGCGTCGCGCCCAGAACGTACAACACATGAGCCAAGCCGTCTTCTCCGTCGCCGACATCCGCAAGACCTTCCTCGACTTCTTCGCGGCCAAGGGGCATACCGTCGTCGAATCCAGCCCGCTGGTGCCCGGCAACGACCCCACGCTGATGTTCACCAACTCCGGCATGGTGCAGTTCAAGGACGTGTTCCTGGGCACGGACAAGCGCAGCTATGTGCGCGCGGCCTCGGTGCAGGCCTGCCTGCGCGCCGGTGGCAAGCACAACGATCTGGAGAACGTGGGCTACACCGCCCGCCATCACACCTTCTTCGAGATGCTGGGCAACTGGTCCTTCGGCGACTACTTCAAGCGTGAAAGCCTGAAGTGGGCCTGGGAGCTGCTGACCGAGGTCTACAAGCTGCCCAAGGAGCGCCTGCTGGCCACGGTCTATGCCGAGGACGATGAGGCCTATGACATCTGGACGAAAGAGATCGGCCTGCCGCCCGAGCGCGTGATCCGCATCGGCGACAACAAGGGCGGCCGCTACAAGAGCGACAACTTCTGGATGATGGCCGACACCGGTCCCTGTGGCCCCTGCTCGGAAATCTTCTACGACCACGGCGACCACATCCCTGGCGGCCCCCCGGGCAGCCCCGACGAAGACGGCGACCGCTTCATCGAGATCTGGAACAACGTGTTCATGCAGTTCAACATGGACGAGACCGGCGCCGTCACGCCGCTGCCCGCGCCCTGCGTGGACACGGGCATGGGCCTGGAGCGCCTCGCCGCCATCCTGCAGCACGTGCACAGCAACTACGAGATCGATCTCTTCGACGCGCTGATCAAGGCCGCCGCGCGCGCGGTCGGAACGCAGGATCTGAGCAATCCCTCGCTGCGCGTGATCGCCGACCACATCCGTGCGACCGCCTTCCTGGTGAGCGACGGCGTGATCCCCAGCAACGAAGGCCGTGGCTATGTGCAGCGCCGCATCGTGCGTCGCGCCATCCGCCATGGCTACAAGCTGGGCCAGAAGAAACCCTTCTTCCACAAGCTCGTGGCCGAGCTCGTGCGCCAGATGGGTGACGCCTACCCGCGCCTGAAGGCGGAAGAGAAGCGCATCACCGAGGTGCTCAAGGCCGAGGAAGAGCGTTTCTACGAGACGCTGGAAAACGGCATGGAGATCCTGGATGCGGCCCTGGCCGGTGGCGCCAAGGTGCTACCGGGCGACGTGGCCTTCAAGCTGCACGACACCTATGGCTTCCCGCTCGACCTCTCGGCCGACGTCTGCCGCGAACGCGGTCTGAGCGTGGACGAGGCCGGCTTCAAGAGCGCGATGGAGAAGCAGAAGTCCCAGGCCCGTGCCGCCGGCAAGTTCAAGATGGACAAGGCCCTGGAGTACACGGGCGCTGGCAACCAGTTCGTGGGCTACGACAAGCTCGAAGCCCCCGCCAAGATCGTCGCGCTCTATGTGGACGGCACATCCACGGCCGTGCTCAAGACGGGGCAGAACGGCGTCGTGGTGCTCGACACCACGCCTTTCTACGCCGAGAGCGGTGGCCAGGTGGGCGATGAAGGGCTCATCGTCGCCGGCTCGGCCCGCTTCGAGGTAGGCGACACGCAGAAGATCAAGGCCGATGTGTACGGCCACCACGGCACGCTGGCCCAGGGCACGCTCAATGTGGGCGACACCGTGACGGCCCAGGTCAACATGACGCAGCGCGCCGCCACCATGCGCAACCACTCGGTGACCCACCTCATGCACAAGGCCCTGCGCGAGGTGCTGGGCAGCCATGTGCAGCAGAAGGGCAGCCTGGTCGATGCCGAGAAGACGCGCTTCGACTTCACGCACAACGCGCCCGTCACCGATGCGCAGATCCGAGAGATCGAGGCCAGGGTCAATGCCGAGATCCTGGCCAACGCCGCCACCCAGGCGCGCGTGATGGACATCGAATCGGCCAAGGCCACAGGCGCCATGATGCTCTTTGGCGAGAAGTACGGCGACACCGTGCGCGTGCTCGACATCGGCAGCAGCCGCGAGCTCTGCGGCGGCACCCATGTGCAGCGCACGGGTGACATCGGCTTCTTCACCATCACGGCCGAAGGCGGCGTGGCCGCCGGCGTGCGCCGCGTCGAGGCCGTCACCGGCCTGGCGGCGCTGTCCTATGTGCAGGGCATGGAAGACACGCTGGGCGGTGTGGCCGGTACGCTCAAGGTCACGCCCAGCGAAGTGCCCGCGCGAGTGGACGCCATGCTGGCCCAGGTGCGCGATCTGGAGAAGCAGCTCGCCGCGCTCAAGGGCAAGCTGGCCTCGGCCCAGGGCGACGAGCTGCTGGCCCAGGCCGTGGACATCAAGGGCTTGAAGGTCCTGGCCGTGCGTCTCGAGGGCGCCGACGCCAAGACCCTGCGCGAGACCCTGGACAAGCTCAAGGACAAGCTCAAGACCGCGGCCATCGTGCTGGCGGCAGTCGACGGCGACAAGGTGCAGCTCGCGGCCGGCGTCACCGCCGACAGCGTGGGCAAGGTCAAGGCCGGCGAGCTGGTCAACTTCGTGGCCCAGCAGGTCGGCGGCAAGGGTGGCGGCAAGCCCGACATGGCCATGGCCGGCGGCACCGATGCCAGCAAGCTCGGTGCGGCCCTGGCCAGCGTGCAGGGCTGGGTGGCCGAGAAGGTCTGATGCAGCGTCGTCATGTCCTCGCATGGGCGCTGGGCGCGGCAGCGATGCCGGCGCGGGCCCAGCGCGGCTATGACGTCATGCCCTGGCCGGCACGCCAGCCGGTGCCGCCGCTGCAGGCTCTGGACATGCAGGGCAAGACCTGGACCCTGGCCGACTTGCGCGGCCGGGCCGTGGTGCTGAATTTCTGGGCCACCTGGTGCCCCCCCTGCCGTGCCGAGATGCCCTCGCTGCAGCAACTGGCCG
>JAIERT010000403.1 GCA_019746735.1 Burkholderiaceae bacterium
TCAACATGACGCCGCTGGTCGACGTCATGCTGGTGCTGCTCATCATCTTCATCATCACCGTGCCGGTGATGAAACATTCCGTCAACGTGGAGCTGCCGCAGGCCAGCAGCCAGCGCGAAGAGGTCAAGCCCGAGACGCTCAACCTCTCGGTGGATGCCAGCGGCAACTACTTCATCAACGAGTCGCGGGTCAGCGACGCGGATCTGCCCGGCCTGCTGCAGGCGGAAGCCGCGCGCCAGCCCCAGCCCGACCTGCACATCCGCGGCGACAAGGCCGTGCGCTACGAGCGCGTGGCCATGGCCATGGCCATGGCCCAGCAGGCCGGCCTGCGCAAGATCGGCTTCATCACCGAACCCGCGCGCTGAGGCGGCGGTACACCGCACCATGAGCAGCACGGCCCTGGAGCTCACGCCAGCGCAGCCACCGGAGCCGCCGGGCCCCCAGGTGACCGCGGTTGGCGCGCTGCGCCTGCCGGGCGGCCCGTCGCTGGACAGCCAGGCGCTGTTCCAGGGCGGGCGGGCCGTGAGCATCCGCCACAACGGCGAGGTCTACCGCCTGCAGGCCACGCGCCAGGGCAAGCTCATCCTGACCAAATGAAAAGGGCCCCGCGGGGCCCTTTTCATTTGTGGCGGATCCGCGGGCTCACAGGCCGATGGCCGCGATGCCGGCGCGCGCAATCTGCGCGTCTTCCACCGATTTCACGCCGCTCACGCCCACGGCGCCCAGGCACTGGCCGTCCTTCATGATCGGCACGCCGCCTTCGAGCAGGCCGTCCAGGCCCGGCGCGCTGAGGAACGAGACGCGGCCGCCGTTGATCATCTCTTCATAGATGCGGCTTTCGCGGCGGCCCAGCGCGGCCGTGTGCGCCTTGGCCGGGGCGATCTGGGCCGAGATGGGCGCTGCGCCATCCAGGCGCTGCAGCCACAGCAGATGGCCGCCATCGTCGACGATGGAGATGCTCACGGCCCAGTTGTTCTTCAGGGCCTCGGCCTCGGCGGCCGCGGCAATGGTCTTGATGTCAGCAAGCTGGAGACAGGGTTTGGTTTGCATGGTGGAAAGTCCGGAGAAAAACAGCCGCAAGCATAGCCCCAGAACGGTGCTCCGCGGCGGGAAGGCGTCGCAAAACTGCCATGACAAATACGCAGGAACCGTGGTGGATTGCAGGTGGGCGCTTGAATCGGCCTAGAATGGCCGCAACTGGGCACGGTCCGTTGCCTACAGACAAGGAGAGACGACATGAATGAACAAGTCCAGACCTACGGTCAGACCGGCTATGGCCTGTCGGCCACCGAGCGCAACAAGGTCCTGCGCAATACCTACTGGCTGCTGGCCCTGAGCCTGCTGCCCACCGTGCTGGGCGCCTGGGTGGGCGTGGCCACGGGCATCACCGCCTCCCTGACGGGCTTCGTCGGCCTGATCGTCTTCCTGGGCGGTGCCTTCGGCTTCATCTACGCCATCGAGAAGACCAAGAACTCGGCCGCCGGCGTGCCGGTGCTGCTGGGCTTCACCTTCTTCATGGGCCTGATGCTGTCGCGCCTGATCGCCATGGTGCTGGGCTTCAAGAACGGCGCCGACCTGGTCATGACCGCCTTCGCCGGCACGGCCGGCGTGTTTTTCGTCATGGCCAGCCTGGCCACCGTGATCAAGCGTGACCTCTCGGGCATGGGCAAGTGGCTGATGGTGGGTGCCATCGTGCTGCTGGTCGGCTCGGTGATCAACGTCTTCGTGGGCTCCAGCACCGGCATGATCGTGATCTCCATGCTGGCCATCGGCATCTTCAGCGCCTTCATGCTCTACGACATCAAGCGCATCATCGACGGTGGCGAGACCAACTACATCAGCGCCACCCTGGCCCTGTACCTGAGCGTGATCAACGTGTTTCAGAGCCTGCTGGCCCTGCTGGGCATCTTCGGCGGCGAGCGCGAGTAAACCTCAGGTTCTGCGCCAGGAAAGGGCCCTGCGGGGCCTTTTCCTTTTTCGCGCTAACCAGCAGCCTGGCTCAAGCTGCAGCCGCAACTGCCGATAAGGACAGTAAGCCATGCCCGCATTCACCATGAATCCCCGCCTGCTCATCGCCTCCGTCGCCCTGCTGCTGGCCGCCTGCGACATCCCCGGGCTGGGTCCGGACCCACGCATCGCCATGCGCGAAGCCGAAGGCAAGGCCATCGGCGGTGCCTGCCGTTACGCGGTGCGCGGCATCGAGGAGTGCTACCAGCTCAACCCCAAGGCTCTGAAGACCGCCATCTTCGAAGGCTGGCGCGAGATGGACCAGTACATGCGCGAGAACAAGATCGAGGGCCAGCCGACGCCCTCGCCCGAGGGACAGGAAGCCGCCGCGGAAAAGAAGCCGGCCCCCGCCCCCAAGCCGGCCGCAGCGGGCCAGAAGTCCTCCTGACACCGCGGGCCGCTCAGGCCCGCTCGAAGACAGCGAGGCCTTGGTTCCGGCTCACAGGGCTATGCCATAGGCCCCTGCACCGAAGCATTGAGATCAAAAACGGCAATGCTTTCTACGTGCGCGGTGTGAGGGAACATGTTCACCACACCCGCGGCCGTACAGCGGTAGCCACCCTGGTGCACCAGCAGACCCGCATCGCGCGCCAGCGTGGCCGGGTTGCAGCTCACATAGACGATGCGCTGCGGTGGCGTCCAGTCCCGGGCGCCCGGTGTCGGCGGATGCTCGGCCGGGTTCACACGCTGCTGATGCAGGTCGGCCAGGGTCTTGGCCAGCGCAAACGCACCCTCACGCGGGGGATCGACCAGCCACTTGTCGGCCGCCCCATCGCGCAGCAGCAACTCGGGCGTCATCTCGAACAGATTGCGCGCGACGAAATCCGTGGCCGCCAGGGCCTGCCCGGCGGGGCGCAGGGTCTGGTTGTACCTGAGGTTTTCACGTGAACGCGTCACCAGGGTCTCGCTGCCCTCGATGCCCAGCACCTCGCGCGCCTGCGTGGCCAAGGGCAGCGTGAAGTTGCCCAGGCCGCAGAACCAGTCAATCACGCGCTCGTGTTTCTGTACCTCCAGCAGGCGCAGCGCACGCGTGACCAGTACACGGTTGATGTGCGGGTTGACCTGGGTGAAGTCGGTCGGCTTGAACGGCATGCTGATGCCGAACTCGGGCAGACCATAAGACAGTTGCGGTGCGCCTTGCGGGTCCAGCAGGTGCACGGTGTCGGGCCCCTTGGGTTGCAACCACCACTGCACGCCCGGGTGCTGTTGCGCAAAGCCGCGCAGCTTCGCCACGTCGCCTGCGCTCAGCGGCTCCAGATGGCGCAGCACCAGGGCCGTGACCTCGTCGCCACAGGCCAGCTCGATCTGCGGACAGGTCTCGATGGCGTCCATGGACGCGATCAGCGCACGCAAGGGCATGAGCATGGCGTCTACATGGGGCGGCAGCACCGGGCAGGTCTGCATATCGGCCACGTAGCGGCTCTTGCGCTCATGGAAACCCACCAGCACCGTGCCCTTCTTGTGCACATGGCGCACCGAGAGGCGCGCGCGGTAGCGGTAGCCCCAGGCCGGCCCTTCGATGGGCCGCAGCACGGTCTCGGCCCTGACCTTGCCCAGATGCCAGAGGTTGTCCTCCAGCACGCGCTGTTTCACGGCGACCTGGGCAACGGGGTGCAGGTGCTGCATCTTGCAGCCCCCGCAGGCCCCGGCATGCAGGCCGAAATGCGGACAGCCCGGCCGTACGCGCTGCGAGGATTCGCGATGGATGGCGGTGACCACCCCCGCCTCCCAGTTGTTCTTCTTGCGGTGCACGCTGGCGCTGACCACCTCGAAAGGCAGGGCACCTTCGACAAAGACCACCTTGCCATCAGGCCGGTGGGCGATGCCCTGGGCCTCGATGTCCAGGGACTCGATGTGCAAGGCGTCGGGCGCAAACGTGGTATTTTTTCCGGTTTCGTGATCCATGTCAGTATTGTCCACGAGCCATGCCGCCGGTGCGGCCTGCGCTGCCGCTAGGATGAAGGGGCTTGCAAACAATGGCCTATGCAGACGGACACCCAGTACTTCACACGCGCCGTACTCGAACTCGGCAGCCTGCGTCAGGTTGTCACGACCCAGCCGATCTACAACGCCAAGGGCATCAAGATCATCGAGCAGGGCGTGGCGGTGCATCCGGGGCTCTACGAACGCCTCATGGAGCACCGCCTGGCCCAACCCCTGGAAGACTCGGTGGCCAGCCTGCCTACGGTCAACGGGCACGCCTTGCGGCGCGGCATCGAGGCGGTCGCCGCACAGACGCCCTTCTTCGATCGCATGCTCGCGTCACGCGAGGTCCGCGAGGTGCTGCTCGATGCCGTGGAACGCATCCAGCTGCCCGACCCGATTGCCTTCCAGCTGACCATGGCGCACGAGATCCGTCCGGCGCTCTACGAGCATCTGCTGACGACCACGCTGGTGGCCACCTGGCTCGCACTGGTCAGCGGGCTGCCCCGCCTGCAGCTGCGCGTGGCCGCGGCCACGGGCCTGCTGCACGACCTGGGTATGCTGCACCTGGACCCACAGCTGCTGGAACACACGAGCGAGATCGATCCCCTGCAGCAGCGGCAGCTGGCCTCGCACCCGCTGGTCTCGGCCGCACTCGTCGAGCGCCACAAGGAATACCCCCGCGAGGTGGCCCAGGCCATTGTGGAACATCACGAATTCCTGGACGGCTCCGGCTATCCGCGCCATCTCTCCGGCGCGCAGATCAGCGCCTGTGGGCGCATCATGGCCCTGACCGAACTGGTGGCTGGCGCGTTCGCGCCCGGCCGCGAGATCCCCGAGTCGCGCCTGTCCATCCTGCTGCGCATGAACACCCACCGCTACGACCCGGCCTTCATCGACCGCATCACGGCCCTGCTGCGTCCTCAGGACGAGTCCGTCACCGCACTGACCCTCGAGCCTCTGGAAGACCCCGTCGGCTGCCTGCTGGAGATCGACAAGGTGTTGACGGCCTGGCCCGAAGAGAGAATCGCCGCCTCCAGCCTGCCGGACGAGCGCAAGAAATTCCTGCTCCCCCTGGCGAGCCAGGCGACGCAACTCTCCCGGACGCTGGCGCGCGTGGGCGCAGCGCCCGGGCAGCTGGCACAGCTGGGCAAGGACACGCTGGATCCCCATCTGCAAACCGAGCTCAGCCTCCTCGCCAGCGAGGCCGCCTGGCAGCTGCGCGCACTGGCGCGCCAGGTTCAGCGCCACTGGCGCAGCGAACTTGACCCGGCCATTGAAAGCACGCTGCAGGGCTGGCTGTCGCAGGTGGATGCGGCGGTCTCGCGCACGCGGCGCGAATACAGCAGCGACGACGCCTGAGCGCGCTCAGCCCCAGGCGCGCAAATACTCGTCCCAGTGCGGCTCCGTGGGCGCGAGCTGGCCCAGTGTGGCCTTGACGGTGGCGATCTCCTGCTCGTACTCCTTTTCCAGCAGGCCGCCGCGCATCTTCTGGAAGCGGCAGTAGAGGAGGTAGGTGTTCATCACATCCGTCTCGCAATAGCGGCGGATGTCCTCGAGCTTGCCGTCCCGGTAGGCGCCATAGACGGCCGAGCCGTCCATGCCCAATTTGCCGGGAAAGCCGCACAGCTTGGCCATGGCATCCAGCGGTGCATTGTTCTTGGGCTGGTAGAGCGCCAGCAGATCCATCAGGTCCAGGTGCCGCATGTGGTAACGGCTGATGTAGTTGTTCCACTTGAAATCACGGTCGTCTTCGCCCTGGTCCCAGTACTTGTCGGCCACCACTCCGTGCTGCAGGCCGCGGTAGTGCAGTACCGGCAGGTCGAAGCCGCCACCGTTCCAGCTCACGAGCTGGGGCACGTGTTTCTCCAGGGTGTTGAAGAAGGTCTGGATGACCTTGCCTTCGCTCCTGCCGTCACGGTCCACGAAGGAGTGGATGCGCAGGCCCTCGGCGTTGCGGAACACGGCGCTGATGACGAGGATGCGCTGCAGGTGCAGGGGCGCGAAATCGCTCTGACCCTTTTCCTTGCGCTCTTCGAGCCAGGCTGTGTAGACCTGCTCGTCCGTGCTGTCGGCCGGCATGCCGCGCAGTACGCGCAAGCCGGCGACGTCGGGAATCGACTCGATATCAAAAACCAGTACCGGGGAGATCATGCGGGGATGTTACCCGAGCCACTTACAGAAGGGCCTCACGCGTGATGCCGCGGCGCGCCAGATGGCGCTTGAGCTTGAACAGGGCCTCGTTCTGCACCTGGCGCACGCGCTCGCGCGTCAGGCCCAGGCGCTGGCTCAGCACGTCCAGGGTCTCGGGTTCGCGGTCGTTCAGGCCGTAGCGGCCTTCGAGCACCTCGCGTTCACGGGCCGAGAGGCTGAGCAGCCAGTCTTCGAGCAGGCGCTCGACCTCGTGGGTCTGGGTCACGCCGCTGGGATCCAGCGCCAGTTCGTCGACCACAGTTTCGCCCAGGGTCTGCTCACCGTCGGCGCGTTCGATCGCCGCGTCCAGCGAGCGCGGCGTCTCGGCCAGGGCCAGCAGTTCGGCCACCTCGTGGATGTCGCGGCCCAGGAAGTCGGCCACGTCCTCCACGCGCACGCCATCCGGGCGGCGGGCCGTGAAATGGGCGTCGTTCTCCAGCTCACGGCGCGCGCGCAGCACCTGCTGCAGCTCGCGCACCACATTGACCGGCAGGCGGATCACCCGGCCCTGCTGCTGCAGCGCGCGTTCGACCGCCTGGCGTATCCACCAGGTGGCGTAAGTCGAGAAGCGGAAGCCGCGCTCGGGCTCGAACTTCTCGATGGCGTGCATGAGGCCGAGGTTGCCCTCCTCGATCAGGTCCGACAGCGGCACGCCGCGGCCAAGGTAGAGCTTGGCGATGCTGACGACCAGGCGCAGGTTGTGCTCGATCATGCTCTGGCGCGCCGCGAAGTCACCGGCGCGCGCGCGCACGGCGGTGGCGTATTCCTGCTCGGGGGTGAAAAGTTCGGTGCGGCGCACCTGGCGCAGGTAGGCGGTCAGGGCATCGCCCGATTCGCCGGCGACCTCGGCCGTCGCCGCCGGCGGGATGTCGGCATCGGGTGCCAGCGGCGCCGGTGCCCCGTCGTCGAGGATTTTGGGTTCAGGACGACGCGCAGGAGTCGGGCCGTGGGGCGTACGTCGGGGCATGGCGTTTCCTCACGGCATCCGGTCCGCCCTAGCGCGGCGGCAGGTACTTGGTCGGGTCGACCGGCTTGCCCTGGCGCCGCACCTCGAAGTGCAGCTTCACGCGGTCGGCATCGCTGTTGCCCATCTCGGCAATCTTCTGGCCCTTGCGCACGGCCTGATCCTCCTTGACCAGCAGTGTCTTGTTGTGGGCATAGGCCGTGAGGTAGACGTTGTTGTGCTTGAGGATGATGAGGTTGCCATAGCCACGCAGACCGGCCCCGACATAGACCACGCGGCCGTCGGCGGCGGCGAGCACCGGCTCGCCGGCCGTGCCCCCCAGGTCCAGGCCCTTGTTCTTGACCTCGTCGAAGCCGGCGAGCACCGGACCGGGCACGGGCCAGATCCAGCTCAGGCCGGATTCATTCGCCGCGCTGGCGGCCGCGCTCGTGGCCACCGGCTCCGCCGGTCGCGCGGCCGGCGCCGAGGTCTGGCCCGGCTGCACCTGGGTCGAGGCGATGCTGCCCGAGCCAACCGGACGCGTCACCACGCCGTTGCTGTCGGGCGCGGAGGCCGCAGCGGCCAGCGTGGCCGTGGGCGGCAGCACGCGCAGCACCTGGCCCACGCTGATCTGGTTGGGCTGCTCCAGGTTGTTCCAGGCCGCGATGTCCTTCCAGTTCTGCCCGGTCTCCAGACCGATGCGGATCAGGGTCTCGCCGGGCTTGACGGTGTAGTAGCCCGGTTTGCCGGCGTTCTCGAAACCCGGGGGCTGCTTGACGGCCGCGGTGTTGGGGTCCAGCACCGGGCGGGCCACAGGCGCGCGCCGGTCCTCGACGGGCGCGGTGCTGGGGCCTGTGCCGCAGGCAGCCAGCAGCAGCGTGGCCGTCAGCAGCAGGACCATCCGGCCAGATCGTCGCGTCGTTTCCGTCATTGGGGAACTCTCCTTCATCCGATGCCCGATTTTAGAGGGACAAAGTGCACGGCCTCAAGCAAACTGTGCTGCACACCTGTAGGGGTTTTGTCGAGCACCAGCAGCGCCTGCGCGCCACCAGACGCACGGGCCACGGGCGCCACCAGACGCCCGCCCACGGCCAGCTGCTCGACCCAGGCGGGGGGCAAGGCCTCGCCACCCGCGGCAGCAATGATGCCCGCATAGGGCGCGCCCCGGGGATAGCCCACCATGCCGTCGCCGAAGAGCAGGTGCACATTGGGCAGACGGAAATGGCGCAGGTTCTCGCGCGCCTTCTCGTGCAGGCCACGCAGGCGCTCGATGCTGTAGACCTCCTTGGCCACCAGGCTCAGCACCGCGGCCTGGTAGCCGCAACCGGTGCCGATCTCGAGCACGCGGCCCATGCGCCCGCCCGCGGCCAGCCCCGGGCAGGCCAGCAGCAGTTCGATCATGCGCGCCACAACATTGGGCTTGGAGATCGTCTGGCCCAGGCCGATGGGCAGGCTGGTGTCCTCATAGGCCTGGGGCGCGAGCGCCGTGTCGACGAAACGGTGCCGCTCCACCCGGCCCATGGCCTCGAGCACGCGCCCATCCTTGATGCCCTGTGCAGCCAGCTTGTGCACCATGGCCAGGCGCACGGTCTGCGAATCGAGGCCCAGGCCCTGGGGGGTGGACGGGGCCTGCGGGGCACGCAAGGCCACCGGGTCGCGCACGGGGGCGGGGGCGCTGCGCGCCACGGTTAACGGTGTGGTCCGCGCACGGCCCGTTGCATCGGCCGGACGGTCCAGCCGCGCAGGGAAGCCAGGACGCTGGCGTGTGCTCATGGCGCCAGTCCCGGGCCTCGCCGAGCGGCGCGAACCCTGTGCCGAGTGAGCCATCGGAAACTCATGCCGCGGCTTTCACCGAGAGCTGCGCGATCGACTGGGCCCAGTAGCCCAGCTTGTCGTGGTCGGCCAGGTCCACTTTGAGCGGCGTGATCGACACATGGCCCTGTGCCGTGGCGTGGAAGTCCGTGCCCTCGCTCTCGTCGAGCACGGGGCCGGCCGCACCGATCCAGTACATGGTCTCGCCGCGCGGGCTGGTCTGGGTGATGACAGGCTCAGCCGCGTGACGCCGCCCCAGACGGCAGACCTTGGCCGGCTTGAGTTCATGCAGCGGCAGACAGGGAATGTTGACGTTGAGCAGCCAGGGTTGCCTGCCCACCATGTTCTGCACCAGCATCTGCTGTACCAGTTCGCGCGCGCGGGCGGCGGCGGCGTCCAGGTGCTTCCAGCCCTTCTCGGTCTGCGAGAGGGCGATGGCCGGGATGCCGAAGAGATAGCCCTCCATGGCCGCCCCGACGGTGCCGGAATAGATGGTGTCGTCGCCCATGTTGGCGCCGTTGTTGATGCCCGAGACCACGAGGTCGGGCCGGTAGCCCAGCAGTCCGGTCAGCGCGATGTGCACGCAGTCGGCCGGGGTGCCGTTGACATAGCGGAAACCATTGGTCGCGCGATGCACGTAGAGCGGAGAGTGCAGGGTCAGCGCGTTCGACTTGGCGCTGTTGTTGTGCTCGGGGGCGACGACCTCGACCTCGGCCACATCCTGGAGCGCCTCGTAGAGCGCCACGATGCCCGGGGCCTGGTAGCCGTCGTCGTTGGAGATCAGGATTTTCATGCTTGCGTCGATTGTAGGGGGCCGTCACCCGAGGGACATCGTGCGCCGCAGACATGCACTTATCATGCCCGCTGACCTCGAAAAACGGAGACGACAACATGCACGCCTGGCTCTGCACCGACCCCACCGGGGTCGACGCTCTCGAATGGAAGGAACTGCCCACCCCGCAAGCCGGCCCAGGCCAAGTGCTGGTGGAGATCAAGGCCGCGAGCCTGAACTTCCCCGATCTGCTGATCGTGCAGAATAAGTACCAGATCAAGCCGCCCCTGCCCTTCATCCCGGGCGCGGAGTACGCGGGCGTGGTGCAGGCTGTGGGCGAAGGCGTGAGCCACCTGAAGATCGGCCAGGCGGTCGCCTGTCTTTCGGGCACGGGCGGTTTCGGCACGCACACGCTGGCACCGGCCGCCCTGTGCATGCCGCTGCCGCCGGGTTTCCCCTACGAGGATGCAGCGGCCTTCATCATGACCTACGCCACCTCGCACCACGCGCTGATCGACCGTGGCCAGCTCCGGGCCGGCGAGACCGTGCTGGTGCTGGGCGCGGCCGGTGGTGTAGGTACGGCGGCCATACAGATCGCCAAGGCCCAGGGCGCCCGCGTGGTCGCCGCAGCCTCGAGTGACGACAAGTGCGCCCTGTGCACGAAGATCGGTGCCGACGCCGTGATCAACTACAGCACACAGGACCTGCGCGAGCAGCTCAAGGCCCTGACCGGCGGCAAGGGCCCCGACGTGGTCTACGACCCCGTGGGCGGCGAGCTGGCTGAGCCCGCGCTGCGCTCCATCGCCTGGCGCGGCCGCTACCTGGTCATCGGCTTCGCGGCCGGCCCCATCCCGGCCCTGCCCTTCAACCTGCCCCTGCTCAAGGGCGCGTCCATCGTGGGCGTGTTCTGGGGCGACTTCGCCAAGCGCGAGCCGCAGGCCAACGCCGCCATGATGGGCGCACTGGCCCAGTGGTATGCACAAGGCAAGGTCAAGCCCGTGCTCGACAGCGTGCTGCCCATGGCCCAACTCAAGGCGGCCTATGCGCGCATGGGGGCGCGTGACGTCAAGGGCAAGCTGGTGCTCGTGAACTGAGAACTTGCAAATAAATCTACTGCGCGACCCGATCGCTGCGTTGGGCGGTGCTCGCCATCCTCACGTACCTCAAGTACGTTCCGGTGGCTGTGCTCCGCCCGCCTTGCGCTCGGACCGCTCGCTACGATTTCTTCACAAGTTCTGCGCGCCGGACATGACTTGTCGAAAATCCGGGGCCTGGCTCGTCGTGCATCATCGACATGGATGCAAGGCCACCACGTATGAACACGAATACTGCACCTCTATCGGACACCCCGCACGCCCTCGCCGGCCGGCGTGAATGGATCGGCCTGGCCCTGATCGCCCTGCCCTGCGCGGTCTACGCCATGGACCTCACGGTGCTCAACCTGGCCCTGCCGGCCATCAGCGCCGACCTGCAGCCCACGCCCTCGCAGCTGCTCTGGATGATCGACATCTACGGCTTTCTCGTTGCGGGCTTCCTGATCACCATGGGCACGCTGGGCGACCGCATCGGGCGCCGGCGCCTGCTGCTGATCGGCGCTGCGGCCTTCGCCGTGGCCAGCGCCCTGGCCGCCTACGCACGCAGCGCCGAGGCCCTGATCGCCCTGCGCGCCCTGCTGGGCGTGGCCGGGGCCACGCTGGCGCCGTCCACGCTCTCGCTGATCCGCAACATGTTCCACGACGAGCGGCAGCGCCAGTTCGCGATTGGCATCTGGATCACGGCCTTCTCGGTCGGCAGCGCCATCGGCCCGCTGGCCGGCGGCGTGCTGCTGCAGTGGTTCCACTGGGGCTCGGTCTTCCTGGCCGCCGTGCCCGTGATGCTGCTGCTCTTGTTGCTGGGCCCGTCCCTGCTGCCCGAGTACCGCGACCCGCAGGCCGGCCATCTGGACCTGCCCAGCGTGGGCCTGTCCCTGGGCACGGTGCTGCCGCTGATCTGGGGCCTCAAGCAGCTGGCGGAAAACGGCGCCACGCCGGCGGCCTTCGCGGCCCTGGCCATCGGCCTGGGTGTGGGCCTGCTCTTCGTACGCCGCCAGAGCCGGCTGGCCTATCCGCTGCTGGACCTGAGCCTGTTCCGTCGCGCGGCCTTCTCGGCCGCGCTGACCACCTATGCCCTGTCCTGTCTGGCCATGTTCGGCGTCTATATTTTCATCACCCAGTACCTGCAAGGGGTGCTGGGCCTGAGCCCGCTGGCCGCAGGCCTGGCCACCGTGCCCTGGGCGCTGAGTTTTGTCGTCGGTTCACTGCTGGCCCCCCGGCTGGCCCAGCGTTGGCCCGCGCACCAGCTGCTGGCCGGCGCCCTGTTCATGTCCGCCATCGGCTTCGCCCTGCTGCTGGCGACGAACCATGAGCGCGCCACGCTGCCCGTGCTCATCGTCGCCACCATCGTCATGAGTCTGGGCATGGCGCCCGTCTTCACCATCGGAACGGAGATCGTGGTCACCTCGGCGCCGCCCGAGCGTGCAGGGGCCGCCTCGGCCATGGCCGAGACGGCGTCGGAATTCAGCGGGGCCTGCGGCATCGCCATCTTCGGCAGCCTGGGGACGCTGCTGTATCGTGAACGCCTGCTGGCGGCCTTGCCAGCGGAGATGCCGGCCGACAGTGCCTCGGCGGCCGGCGCCACCCTGGGCGGTGCGCTGAGCACTGCTGCAGCCCTGCCCGAGGCCCTGGGCAACGTGCTGCACATCGCTGCACGCCATGCCTTCACCGACGCCCTGCACGCCACGGCCGCGGCGGGGGCCCTGCTGCTGTTGATTGCCGCGGTACTGGTGCGGCGCATGCTGACGCCGCGTGAGGACGGGACAGCCTCTTAGTTGATCACCAAGGGCGGGAAGGACTTCACCAGATCGTCGACCGCCTTGATCTGCGTGAGGAAAGGCTCGAGCTTGTCCAGCGGCAGGGCACTGGGGCCGTCGCACTTGGCCTGGTCCGGATCGGGATGGGCTTCCAGAAACAGGCCCGCCAGGCCCACGGCCATGCCAGCGCGGGCCAGGTCCACCACCTGCTGGCGACGTCCGCCCGAGGCCGCGCCGCCCGGGTCACGCTGCTGCAGCGCATGCGTGACGTCGAAGAGGATGGGCAGGTCGTTCGTGACCTTCTTCATCACGCCGAAGCCCAGCATGTCCACCACGAGGTTGT
>JAIERT010000239.1 GCA_019746735.1 Burkholderiaceae bacterium
ACAGCGACCACACGGGTGGGGCGGCTTCGGTGCTGGGGGCCCAGCCGCAGGCCCGCCTGCTGAGCTCGCTGGATGCGGCGCACGAGCTGCTGGCCGGGCAAGCGAGCCAGCGCTGCGAGGCCGGCCAGCGCTGGACCTGGGACGACGTGCAGTTCGAGGTGCTGCACCCGCGGGCGGAGGACTACGGGCGCGTGCGGCGCAGCAACGCCCTGTCCTGCGTACTGCGGATCAGCAATGGCACCCGGACAGCACTGCTGGCAGGAGACATCGAAAAGGAACAGGAGACCCGCCTGCTGGCCGACGAGGCCGCGCTGCGCGCCGACTGGCTGCTGGTGCCACACCATGGCAGCAAGACCTCGAGCACGGCAGACTTTCTCGACGCCGTGGCGCCGCACTGGGCCCTGGTGCAGGCGGGCTACCGCAACCGCTACGGCCACCCGGCCACCGAGGTACTGGCGCGCTACACCGAGCGCGACATCAAGCTGCTGGACTCTGCCCGTTGCGGCGCCGCCCGCTGGACATCGGTACAGGCCGATCGGGTGGGTTGCGAACGGACCGAGCAGCGGCGCTACTGGCAGCATCGCCCGCCGGGGTAAAAACCGCAGCTTGCGCCCCGGCGACGGCGCGGCGATGATCCGAGCATCATGTCGAAAGCGAGCCGACCGGCCTCCCTGCAGATCGCCGACATCGACCGGGAGCTGGACCAGGCCCGCGCCGAGGGTCCGGTGCGCGACATCGTGATCCCGCCCTGCCCCGAGCTGCTCACCGCGCTGCAGCTGGAGATGCGCCAGCCCGATCCGGACCCGGCCGAGGTCACGCGCATAGCCGGCAGCGACGTGGCCATGGCGGCGGCCTTGCTGCGCCTGACCAACAGCCCGCTCTACAGCCGGCCGCGGCCTGCGCACACCGTGGCTGAAGCCGTGAGCCTGCTGGGCCTGGGCCAGACGGCTGCCATCCTCACGGGCTTTCTGGCGCGCAGCAGCATCCGCGTGAGTTCGCCACTGCTGGAGCATTTCTGGGAGACCTCGACCCGGCGTTCAATGGCCATGGCCTTCATTGCCCGCCAGCTCTATGGCGTGGACGCCGAGGTGGCACAGACCTGCGGTCTCTTCATGCACGTGGGGCTGCCCATCCTGCTGCAGGGCCTGCGCGGCTATGCCGGCACCCTGGCCGAAGCCATGGCGCGGCAGGACCGCGGCTTCACGGATACCGAAAACGCCGCGCACCGCACCGACCATGCGGTGGTGGGTGCCATCGTCGCGCGCACCTGGCACCTGCCGCCGGTGATCGCCTTTGCCATCCGCCTGCACCACGACTTCCACGTGCTGCGCGTGAGTTCCATCCCGGCCGGGGTGCGGACCCTGATGGCGCTGGCCGCGGTGGCCGAGCATCTGGTGGCAGATTTCGAGGGTGTCCAGATCCAGCGCGATTGGGCGCAGCACGGCACGGCCTGCCTGGCCTATCTGCAGATCGGCGAATCGGAGGTGGATCTCTGGATCGACACGCTGCACCCGGTGTTCGAGTCTGTGGTGCTGGCCTGAGACTGCACTGCCTGGGCCGAGGCGCGCGACCGGGCGACAGCCTGACCCAGCTCGATCACGGCCAGCGCGTAGTAGCTGCTCCAGTTGTAGCGCGTGACGGCGTAGAAGTTCTCGGTCCCGGCCACATAGCTGGGTGAATAGTCACCGTTCTGCAGCTCCACCAGGGCCAGCGGCCCCTCGTGCTGCCGGCCGGCAAGGCCCAGCACCACGCCCTTGGCGGCCAGCTGATCGACGCCGAAAGTGGGCTTGATGTCAGGCGCCAGCAGGGTCTCCATGTCCAGCCGCGAGTAGTCGAAGTCCACCGCGTAATGGGTGGGCATGCCCGGCTTCCAGTTGAAGGACTTGAAGTAGTGCGCGACGGAGCCGATGGCATCGGCCGGACTGTCGAGCAGGTCGATGCGGCCATCCTGGTCGAAATCCACCGCATAACGCGCCCAGCTCGAGGGCATGAACTGCGGAATGCCCATGGCGCCCGCATAGCTGCCGCGCGCCTTGAGCGGGTCCAGGCCGGCCTGGTGGCGCTGCTTGAGAAACTCGCCCAGCTCGCTGCGGAAGAAAGCCGTGCGCGCCGCTGCGCGCGGATGCTCGGCGGGGAAATCGAACGCCAGGGTCGCCAGGGTGTCGAGCACGCGGTAGCGACCCAGGTGGCGGCCGTAGAAGGTCTCGACGCCGATGATGCCGACGATGATCTCGGGCGGCACGCCATAGGTGCTGCTGGCACGTTGCAGCAGTGCCTCGTGCGTCTGCCAGAAGGTCACGCCGGCCTGTACGCGCTCGGCCTCCAGAAAACGGCTGCGGTACTGCTGCCAGTTGCGCGGCGTGCTCACGGGCGGTGGCACGACCAGCTTGGCCAGCTGCGGCACGTGGCGTGCCTTGCCGAGGGTGCGGCGCACCCAGCGCCGGTCCAGCCCATGCTGCTCGGCAATCTCGTCGGCCAGGGCCAGGGCCTCGGGCCGGGTCGCATAGGCCGGGCCGCTGCCTTCGATCAGCTGCGGGGCACTGTCCTGCGCGCGCTGGACGCGCGGCTTCTTCTGGGCGCTGGCCTGGGCCGAGGCCAGGGCACCGCACAAGAGGGCCAGCAGCAGCAGGGTGGAGAAAGATCGGTTCACGTGGGCCAGCTCAATTCATTCCATTCACGTCGCAGGGCGGCCAGATCGACACCGGGTCGGGTACCGGCCGGCGCATAGCGCAGCACTTCGAAACGACGCAGCCATGCCTGGATGGCCTGCACCCGATTGTCCGCGGGATCGTGCCGCAAGGCCAGCAGACGGGACAGTTCGCGTGGCGTGGCCGCCGCACCGGGCTGCAGACCCTCGCCCTGCAGACGCTGACGCACGAGGTCGAGCAGGCGCAGCCAGGGATCGCGCCGGCTGCGCTCCCAGCGCGTCCACGCCGCGCCGCCCAGGCTGGCGACCACCAGCGCGCCCAGCAACAGATAGCCCAGGTCTTCCCAGCTCGGGGCCTCGAAGCCCAGGGCACGCAGCAGGTCGAGCTGGCGGCTCTGGGTGTAGTTGAGAATGCGCTGGTTCCAGGTATTGTTGACGGCCTCCCAGACGGCACGCACGCTCTGCACGAAGGTGGGGCTGATCACATTGCCCACGGCGGTCGCCACGGCGCCACGCGGCGCGAGCAGGCGCTGCAGCGAACCGATGCGCCCGGGCATGACCGAGGCCGTGGGGTCCACCCGCACCCAGCCCTGCCCGGCCAGCCAGACCTCGGTCCAGGCATGGGCATCACTCTGGCGCACCACCCAGTAGCGGTCGACCGTGTTGAGTTCCCCGCCCTGGTAGCCCGTGACGATGCGGGCGGGGATGCCCGCGGCACGCATGAGCACGGCGAAGGCGGAGGCCATGTGTTCGCAGAAGCCGGCCTTGCGGTCGAACCAGAATTCGTCGGCAGTGTGCTGGCCATACTGCTCGGGTTCGAGCGTGTAGACATAGCCACCGGTGCGCAGCTGTGCGAGCACGCGCTCGATCAGGGCCACCGGATCGCCGCCCGTCTCGCGCTGCAGATCGATGGCCCACTGCAGGGTCCGGGGGTTGTAGCCCGGCGGCAGCGCCAGGTAGTCGCTGAGGCCCGCCATCATGCGCTGCGGTCCATGGCGAAAGACCGTGTGCGCCTCGGCGCGGTAGCGCAGCAGGTCGTTGACCGCGGCACTCGATCGCCACTGCAGCTCCTCGCTCATGCGCGCCTCGAGCTCGCCCGGCAGCTGCGGAGGGTTGGCCGTGGCATCGAGCGTGAGCAGCCAGGAGCGCCGGTGCGGCTCCAGCGTCATCTCGTAGCGCAGGGGCGCGCCGCTGACCTGCAGATCGGCGCGTGGCCGGTCGTTGACCCGAAAGGTGGGCTGCAGCGCCTGCCACTCACGTCCGTCGAAGGTGGACAGCACCGGGCCCCGGAAGTAGAGCTGGCCCTGCGGCGGCGGCTCGCCCTCGAAACGCACCCGCAGGGCAATGCTGTCGTCCAGCGCCAGGCTGGTGATCTGCCCGACCTCCATGCTGCCCGACAGGCCGCTGCGCCCGCTCATGGCGTCACCCGGCGTCCCCCACAGCGGCGCCACGCGCGGAAAGAGCACGAACAGCAGCACCATGATGGGCGCGCCCAGCAGGGTCATGCGCGTGGCCAGCCGGGCCGACTGCCACAGCGAAGGGCGACCCGCAGGCATGTGGCTGTTGACCAGCGCCGTGAGCAAGCCCATGAGGCCCAAAAGCATGGCCGCGGCCGTCAGCAGGGATTGCGAATAGAAGAAATTCGTCAGCATCGTGAAGAAGCCGAGGAAGAAGACCACGAAGGCGTCACGACGCGCGCGCAGCTCCAGGGTCTTGAGGGCCAGCAGGACCACGATCAGCGTCACCCCGGCATCCCGGCCCAGCAGGGTCCGGTGCGTGGCCCAGGTGGCGCCCACCGTGAGTACCAGCAGGGCCAGCAGCCACCAGCGCCCGGGCAAGGGCCGCAGGCTGAAAGCCAGCCAGCCGCGCCAGACCAGCATGGCTGCCGCCAGCGTGCTGCACCACCATGGCAGGTGCGAGGCGTGCGGCAGCAGCACCCAGGCGATCACCGCCAGCAGGAACAGGGTGTCGCGGCTGTCGCGCGGCAGTTGGGCAAGGGGATTCTTCATGGAGACGCAGGGAGAACGCGGCGCACCGACAACAATACCCGACAATCGGGTGTTCTGCAGTCCGCAACCCTACGGAGTCCCCATGAATATTCAAGACACGCTCAAACAGCTCGGCATCACCCTGCCACCGGTGGCCACGCCGGCCGCAGCCTATCTGCCTTTCGTGCAAACCGGCAAGCTGGTCTTTCTCAGCGGTCATATCGCAAAGAAGGATGGCAAGCCCTGGGTCGGTCAGTTCGGCAGGAACATGAGCACCGAGGAAGGCAAGGCCGCCGCACGCGCCGTTGCCATCGATCTGATGGGCACACTGCAGGCCGCCGTGGGCGACCTCAACCGTGTGCAGCGCATCGTCAAGGTGATGTCGCTCGTGAACTCCACGCCCGATTTCACCGAGCAGCACCTGGTCACCAACGGTGCCAGCGAGCTGCTGGCCCAGGTCTTCGGCGACAAGGGCGCCCATGCGCGCAGCGCCTTCGGCGTGGCCCAGATTCCCCTCGGCGCCTGTGTGGAAATCGAACTCATTGCCGAGATCGCCTGAACATGAAAAAGGGGCCTGTACAACAGGCCCCGTTCTGCAGGCTCGGCGCCCGCCGTCTCAGAAACTCTCCCAGTCGCCGTCGGCTGCGCCCTTGGCTGTGACGGGCGTCGCCTTGGCCGCCGGCAAGGCCACCACGGCCGGCTGGGCCGCGGGCGCCGGTCGGGCCGGCGGCGACATGCGGGGTGATTGCGCTGCGCGCGGCAAGGGTGCTGCCGGAGTCCGGGCAGACGGGGCCGCCAGCTTGAAGACCGCCACCGCCTGGGCCAGCTGATCGGCCTGCTCGCGCAGGCTCTGTGCGGCCGCCGCACTCTGCTCCACCAGGGCCGCGTTCTGCTGCGTCATCTGGTCCAGGTTCGCGATCGAGGTGTTGACCTGGGCAATGCCCGAACTCTGCTCACCGGCTGCAGCCGTGATCTCGCCGATCACGTCGGCCACGCGGCGCACCGACTGCACGATCTCGTTCATGGTGTCGCCGGCCTGGCTGACCAGCTGGGTCCCGGTACCGACCTTCTCGACCGAGGTAACGATCAGGGCCTTGATCTCCTTGGCGGCCTCGGCACTGCGACCGGCCAGAGAACGCACTTCACCGGCCACCACGGCGAAGCCGCGCCCCTGCTCACCCGCGCGTGCCGCTTCCACCGCGGCATTGAGCGCGAGGATATTGGTCTGGAAAGCAATGCCGTCGATCACGCCGATGATGTCCGCGCTCTTCCTGCTGCTGGCGTTGATCTCGCCCATGGTGGACACCACCTGCTGCACCACCGCCCCGCCCTTCTGCGCCACGGAGGAGGCACTGGACGCGAGCTGCGAGGCCTGGCGCGCATTGTCCGCACTGTGCTGCACGGTGCTGGTGAGCTCCTCCATGGCCGAGGCCGTGGACTGCAGGTCGCTGGAGGTCTGTTCGGTGCGCACCGAGAGATCGTGGTTGCCGGTAGCGATCTCGGCACTGGCGGTGGCGATGCTGTCGGTGCTCTGGCGTACCTGCTGCACCATGTTGGCCAGCGACTGGTTCATGCGCGCCAGTGACTTCATGAGGTCACCGAACTCATCGCCACGCGAGGTGTCGATGCTGGCGCTCAGATCGCCTTCGGCGATGCGCGCAGCCAGCCGGTTGGCGTCTGCCAGCGGCTGGCGGATGGACCGGATCAGCACCGCCGCACCGGCCAGGATGCCGGCCAGGATGACGATGACGGCCCCGCCCGCGATCTGGATCGTGAGGCTGCGCGAAGCGGCAATCTCCTCCGAATAGCGCTTCTCGGCCAGCTCTTCAATCTCCACGAGCTCGCGCAGCGCCACCACGTAGGCGTTGACCGCCGGTGTGTATTTTTCGTTGACCAGACGCTGCGCCCCTTCGCTGTCGCCGCTGCCCTTGGCCTGCTGCGCCTGGTTGCGCACCTCGATCATGGCCTTGCGCAGGCCCGCGATCTTGTCCATCTGCGCCTGTTCATCGGCGTTGAGCGCCATGGCCTCGATGGACTGCTGCACCTTGGAAATGCGCGCCGTGGTGGCCTTGATGTCCGCGGACATGCGCTCCTCCACACCGGGATCGAACGTGAGGATCATGGCCACGGTGCGTGCCGCGTTCGCTTCCGTCAGGCCAGCCCAGGTGCTGGCGAGATTGACGCGGCTGTTGAGCGCGCGCAGCGTGCTCTCGCTCTCTGCAGTCAGCCGGGCCGATCGCATGCCCGCAAAGGTGATCAGGACGGTCAGCGCCACCATGATCACCGCGACCCCGAGCCAGAGCTTGGTCGCCACATGCATGTTCTTGAAGTTCATCCCATACCCCTATGCGTCAGGCTCATTCTAGTTTGCACCCCACCCCCACGATGCAGGACTCAGAGGCGACGGATGGTCTGCCGGGCCACCCGCTCCAGCTGCTGCGGACTCACCAGGGCGGGTGCGATATCCGCCAGGGGCCGCAGCACGAAGGCGCGCTCGCCCATGCGTGGGTGCGGCAGGGTCAGCACCGGATCGTGGAGCCGAAGCTCACCGTAAAGCAGAAGGTCCAGATCCAGCGTGCGCGGGGCATTGCGCCAGGGGCGTTCGCGCCCGGCCTGCTGCTCCAGGCGCTGCAGCTGCGTCAGCAATTCATGGGCGGACAGGCGGGTCCGCAGCTCGGCGACGGCGTTGATGTAGTCCGGTCCCGACGCCTCGACCGGCGCGCTGCAGTACAAGGGCGAGGCCCGCACCAGTCGTGTCTGCGGCAAGGCATCCAGGTCCTGCAACGCCTGGCGCACGGTGGCCTGCGCGTCGCCCAGATTGGCGCCAAGCGCGACGTAGGCCGTCAGCTCCGCAGGCGCGGCCATGCTCAGTCCTGGGCGTCCGGAGCCCCATCGCCGGTCTTTTTCGCACCGGAACGGCGACGGCGACGGCGCTTCTTGGGCGCGGTCCCGTCTTCAGCCGGGGATTCACGCTCCTCCTCGGCCCGGGCGGGCGGGCGCTCCGCATTGGCGCGGACCGTGCGCGGCGCCTTGGCGCGCTGGCGCGCCAGCTCCTCACGCGCCTGCTCCATCAGATCCTGGCGCAGGTTGTCATCTCCGGTACTGAACTCCTGCCACCAGTCGGCCAGCACCACGTCGATCTCGCCCACATCGGCACGCAGGCGCATGAAATCGAAGCCGGCACGAAAGCGCGGCTGCTCGACCAGGCCGAAGGGCGCGTTGCCCACGCGCTTGTCGAAACGCGGCTGCATCATCCAGATCTCGCGCATGTCGGCAGCCAGCTTGCCGCGGCCCGAGACGTCACCGATGCGGGCGTTGAAGACGTCGTCGATCGCGTCCTGCAGCGCCGGGTGCGGATGCTGCTTCTTCTGCCGCTGGGCCCAGCCCTCGCGCACGTCGGACCAGAGCACGCAGGCCAGCAGAAAGCTGGGGGCCACGGGCTTGTCCTCGCCCACACGGCGGTCGGTGTCTTCCAGCGCGGCCTTCACAAAGGGTTCGGCCGCACGCTCGACCACCAGGTCCAGCAGGGGATAGATGCCGCGCGCCAGGCCCAGCTTCCTGAGCTGCTCCACCGTGGCCATGGCATGGCCGGTCTGCAACAGCTTGAGCATCTCGTCGAACAGCCGGCTCTGCGGCACATCGGCCAGCAGGTCGCGCATCTCTTTGAGCGGCTTGGCGGTCTTGGCCTCGAACTTGAAGCCCACCGCACTGAGCTTGGCGGCGAAACGCACGGCCCGGATGATGCGCACCGGGTCTTCGCGATACCGCGTGGCCGGGTCGCCGATCATGCGCAAGACCCGCTTCTTCGCGTCCTGGATGCCCCCGTGGTAGTCGACCACGATCTGCGTTTCCGGGTCGTAGTACATGGCGTTGATGGTGAAGTCGCGTCGCGCGGCGTCCTCGTCCTGCGGTCCCCAGACGTTGTCGCGCAGCACGCGACCGCTGGAGTCGACGGCGTGCTTCATGCCGGCGAGCTCGCTCTTGCTGGTGCGCTCGTTGCCAGCCACCTGCTCGGCGGCGGCATGGTCCATGTGGGCGCGAAAGGTCGAGACCTCGATCACCTCATGCTCGCGCCCGCGGCCGTAGACCACGTGCACGATGCGGAAACGCCGCCCGATGATGAAGGCGCGGCGAAACAGGCTCTTGACCTGCTCCGGCGTGGCGTCGGTCGCGACGTCGAAGTCCTTGGGCCGCAGGCCCAGCAGCAGGTCGCGGACGGCACCGCCCACGATGTAGGCCTCGTAGCCCGCGTCCTGCAGCGTCTGCACCACGTCGATGGCGCGCTTGTCCACCAGGGAGGGGTCGATGCCGTGCTCGGCCGCGCCGATCTCGCGACGCTTGCCGAAAACCGGCTGGGTGCTGCGCTTGCCGAGCAGCTTGTCGATGATTTTCTTGATCATTGCTGGTATGTTGCGGGACAGGTCTCGGAGACCGTCCTCGGGGGCTAAAAAAGGTCCAGGATCCGCCAGCCCCGTTCCCGGGCCAGGGTGCGCAGGCGATCGTCGGGGTTGGTCGCCACCGGATGGTCTGCATTGTCCATCAGGGGCAGGTCGTTCGTCGAGTCGGTATAGAAAGTCACCTGGACCTGCTCGCGCCTGAGGCCGCGGGTCGCCAACCAGTCCTGGAAGCGACGCACCTTGCCTTCGCGGAAGGACGGCGTGCCCCTGATCTCACCGGTGATCCAGCCGGCCGCGTCACGCTCGAGTTCGACCGCAATCAGGTTGGACACGCCAAAGCGATCGGCGATCGGCCGGGTCACGAACTCGTTGGTCGCCGTGATGATCAGCACCTCGTCGCCGGCCTGCTGGTGGCCGCGCACCAGCTCCAACGCCTGCGGCCGGATCGCCGGGCCGATCACCTCCGCCATGAAGCGCTCGCGCGCTGCCTGCGCCTGTTGCGGTCCGCGCAGGCGTGCGGCCTCGGTGGCAAAGCGCACGTAATCGTGCACATCCAGCGTTCCGGCCTGGTAGTGGGCGTAGAACTCGTCGTTGCGGCGCGCGAATTCCACCGGATCGGTCCAACCGATCGTGATCGTGAACTGGCCCCAGGAATAGTCGGAATCGATGGGCAGCAGCGTGTGGTCGAGATCGAACAGCGCGAGCTTCTTTTTGTCGGTCATATGTCTTGCAGCATCGCCTTGATCAGCGGAATGGTGATGGCACGCTGGGTCTGCAGCGCGTACCCGTCCAGGTGTTCGAGCAGCTGCATCAGGCTGCCCAAGTCGCGGGAAAAGCGCGTCAGCATGAAATCCATGACCTCGTCGCTCAGGAAGACGCCGCGCGCGTCCGCGGCGCGGCGCAGCACGGCGCGCCGCTCGGCCTCGCTGAGAACCTGCAGACCATAGACATGGCCCCAGCCCAGGCGCGTGCGCAGATCCTCGCGCAGCTGGAGGCCGGCCGGCGCCAGCTCGCCCGCCGCCAGCACCCACTGATGCCCGGTCTGCGCATGCACGAACCAGTTGAAGGCGGCATGCTGCTGCACGGCGGTGTACTGGTGCACGTCGTCCATCAGCACCGCAGCCCAGCGCTCGTCGAAGGGCTGCGGCTCGGCCACCGTCGCATCGAGCCAGCCCACGGCGGCCCCCTGTTCGCGCAGGGCCTCGCGCACGGCCTTGAGCAGATGGGTCTTGCCACTGCCCGAGGGGCCCCAGAGATAGGTCGGTACGGGTGAGCGCAGTGAGGCGCTGGAGCCGCCTCCCACCCAAAGACGCAGGTGCTGCAACACGGCCTCGTTGGGGCCGGCCATGAAATTGGCCAGGGACGGGCCACTGCCCAGCCCGATGTCCAGCGCAATCTGCTTCATGCCCGGTACACGCTGCTGGCCAGATAGCGCTGGCGCAGGCGCCGTGCCGCCACCAGCAGGACAGCACTCAGGGGCAGCGCGACCAGGATGCCGACGAAGCCGAAGAGCTGGCCGAAGGCCAGCAGGGCAAAGATCACGGCCAGCGGATGCAGGCCGATGCGCTCACCCAGCAGGCGTGGCGTGAGGTAGAAGCTTTCGAGGAGCTGTCCCAGGCCATAGACCACACCCACCATCAGGGCCACACGGGTAAGGCCGCCGTCGCCGTTGAACTCGAGCAGGCCGGCCAGCACCGCCAGCACCAGCCCGACGCCAAATCCAACATAGGGCACGAAGATGGCCAGCCCCGTGAAGACGCCGATGGGCAGGGCCAGATCCAGACCGAAGAGGGACAGCAGCACGCTGTAATAGACCGCCAGGATCAGCATCACCAGCATCTGGCCACGCAGGTACTGGCCCAGCACCTCGTCGGCCTCGGCCATGAAGCTGTCGTAGCTGCCGCGCAGGCGCTGCGGCACGAGTTCCAGCACACGCCGCACGAGCTGCTTCCAGTCCAGCAAGAAATAGAACAAGGCCACGGGAATCAGGATCAGGTTGCCCAGCACGGTCAGCGCCACGCTGCCGCCGATCTTGAGCGAGGCCAGCAGCGAACCCAGGGCCTCCTCCATATTGGCGTTGAGGTACTTCATGAGCGCGGGCTTGAGGCTGGCCGTGTCGAAGGCGAGCTTGAGTCCCAGATCCGCCAGCAGGGGTTGCACGCCGGCATTGAGCCGGTCCAGCAGCTGGGGTACCTGCTCGCGCAGCAGCGGCCATTCGCGCGTGAGCACCGGCACCAGCAGCAGGACCAGTCCCAGCATGGCCAGGATGAAGAGCAGCTCCACGATCACCACCGCCAGCACCCGCGGCATGCGGCCACGGCCCAGGGCGTCCAGCCGGTCCACCAGGGGCGTGAGCACGTAAGCCAGCACGGCCGCCACAACGAAGGGCATGAGCACCGGGCCCAGCAGCCACAAGGCCAGCACCAGCAACAGGGCGACGGCAGCCCAGGCCAGGGCGCTTTTTTGGGGGGTGGACAGGGGCATGGATGAAGAGGGGGACAGGAGCAGACCGGGTGAACCCTTAAAATCAAGGCAAATTCTATCGGCCCCGGCGTTTCGCCCCTTGCCGCCCACCTCATGAGCACTTCCAACACCTCCACCCCCCTCTCCTACAAAGACGCCGGCGTCGACATCGACGCCGGTGACGCGCTGGTCGAGCGCATCAAGCCCCTGGCCAAGAAAACCATGCGCGAGGGCGTGCTGGCCGGCATCGGCGGCTTCGGCGCCCTGTTCGAGGTGCCCAAGCGCTACAAGGAACCTGTGCTGGTCTCGGGCACCGATGGCGTGGGCACCAAGCTCAAGCTGGCCTTCGAATGGAATATGCACGACACCGTGGGCATCGACCTGGTGGCCATGAGCGTCAACGACGTGCTGGTCCAGGGCGCCGAGCCCCTGTTCTTCCTGGACTACTTCGCCTGCGGCAAGCTGCACGTGGACACGGCCGCAGCCGTGGTCGGCGGCATCGCCAGGGGTTGCGAGCTCTCGGGCTGCGCCCTGATTGGCGGGGAGACGGCCGAGATGCCGGGCATGTACCCCGATGGCGAATACGACCTGGCCGGCTTCTGCGTCGGCGCCGTCGAGAAATCCAAGATCCTCACGGGCCAGAGCGTGCAGCCCGGCGATGTGGTGCTGGGCCTGGCTTCGAGTGGCGTGCATTCCAACGGCTTCTCCCTGGTCCGCAAGTGCATCGAGCGCGCCGGCGCCACGACCCCCGCCACACTGGACGGCAAGCCCTTCAAGCAGGCCGTGATGGAGCCCACCCGCCTCTACGTCAAGAACGTGCTGGCCGCGCTGCAACAGCACCCGATCAAGGCCCTGGCCCACATCACCGGCGGCGGCCTGCTGGAGAACATTCCCCGTGTGCTGCCCGAAGGCACCGCCGCCCACTTGAGGAAGGGCAGCTGGCCCCAGACCGAGCTCTTCGCCTGGCTGCAGAAAACCGCCGGCATCGACGACCACGAGATGAACCGCACCTTCAACAACGGCATCGGCATGGTCGTCGTCGTGCCGGCCGCCGAAGCCGCGGCCACGGCCCAGACCCTGCGGGGCCTGGGCGAGCAGGTCTACGAGATTGGCGCCATCGCCGCACGCGGCACGGGTGCCCCGGTCGTCGTGGCCTGAGTTCCCGACCCTGGCCGGTGCGGTGTGTCGGCCGCGTGAAGCAGACGCCAAGTGTTGCTTTTCGCTACAAAATCCCTAGCTATCGGTACCGGCTGTAGCTGGACATTCAGCCAGTTTCCGGCCACACTGCAGTTTTTGGTTCATCGCCAGGAGCATTGATGCCCGTCATCGCCGTGGTCAATCGCAAGGGAGGGAGTGGCAAAAGCACACTCGCGGCTCACCTGGCGGCCTGG
>JAIERT010000149.1 GCA_019746735.1 Burkholderiaceae bacterium
TGTTCCTGCGCGACAACAAGGACGACAGCGATTTCTCCGCCTTCATGTCGATCTGGTTCTTCGAGGAGCAGAAGCACTCGCTCGTGCTCATGGAATACCTGCGTCGCTTCCGGCCCGAACTGGTGCCCACCGAGCAGGAGCTGCACGAGGTGCGCTTCGAGTTCGAGCCGGCGCCCGCGCTGGAGACGCTGATGCTGCATTTCTGCGGCGAGATCCGCCTCAACCACTGGTACCGCCGCGCGGCCGAATGGCACACCGAGCCCGTGATCAAGCACATCTACGCCACGCTGAGCCAGGACGAGGCGCGCCATGGCGGTGCCTACCTGCGCTACATGAAGCGGGCCATCGGCCGCTTCGGTGCCGAAGCCAAGCTGGCCTTTGCCAAGGTGGGCGTGCTCATGGCCAGCGCCCGCCGCACCGCCCAGGCCCTGCACCCCACCAATCTGCACGTGAACAAGGCCCTGTTCCCGCGCGACACCATTCAGAGCCGGCTGCCCAACCCCGAGTGGCTCGAGCACTGGCTGGACCAGCAGATCCGTTTCGATGCCGTCTGGGAGACCAAGGTGGTCGAGCGCATCCTGCACAACCTCTCGCTGCTCATGGATCGCAGCTTCAAGACCGTGCAGGAGCTCAATCGCTTCCGCAAGGAACTGGGCGCACCCGTGACGACCGCGGCCTGAAGCGGCCGGCGGTGCCGGCTCAGCCCGTCGCCGCCGTCAGCGCCAGCATGCGCTGCAGATTGACCCGCACCTTGACCTCGCGGTGCGGCACACTGGCCACGATGCGATAGTCGCGCAATGCGGTGTCGCGGATCACCGGTTCGACCACCGGCATGCCTTCACGGTTGATCAGCACCGCCACCTTGGGCGTGGTGGTGTTGGCGCCGCGCCGGATCACGGCCGCCACCTCATCCGTATTGAGCTTGACGAAGGAGCCGGGCGAATAGATGCCCACGGCCTTGATCAGTGCCGCCCCGGCCTCGTCGACCTGGCGGTTCTCATCGAAATAGCTGGCCTGCATGGCGGCTGCGGGTGCCGTGGGCACGCGCGAGGCGCGCGGCGCCAGCCGGGCACCGAACATGTCGGCACGCTGGATCAGGCGCGCCATGCGCAGGCCCGGCGAGCGTGGTGCCAGGGGGCCGGGCGACACGCTGTGATGATGGGTCACGGCCTCGAGCCAGTCGGTATCGCTGACGCCGGCACGTCGTAGCAGCTCGACCGAACGGATCGCATGGCGGTCGATCTGCTGGCGCTGCTCGGGCGAGACCGGGGTGAGCTGCTGGGCCAGCTTGTCCTGGAGATCCGTCATGCCCAGGTTCATGGTGAGTGCCGCTAGGCACAGCACCTGTTCCTGTTCGGCGGGCCAGGCCAGCACCTCGCGTGCGGCCAGGCCGCACATCACGCTGACCAGCATGGCATGGGTGGCGCTGTACATGCGGATCTCGCTGGCCGAGAGATGGAACAGCGCGAACAGCGCCCCGTCGGGGTTGCTCATGGCGTGCTGGCGCAACTGCTTCTGCAGGCGGATCAGGCGGGCCAGGAACATGGGCGCGCCGTTGTCGCGCAGGATGCTGTTGGCCTGCACCTGGTAGTCCAGCCAGTCGGCCGGGCCGACCGCCAGATCGCCATCGAAGCGGCTGGCGTCGAAATCCACCCGGGAGATGTGGGCGCCGGCAATCTCGCCCAGCGTCGTGTCCTTGCGGACCATGTCGTGCAGCATGCCGACATAGGCGCGATGATGGGCCTCGGAGTCGGCTGCGTCGATGTAGAGGGAGATGCCGCGGCCCAGCAGGCCCTGCAGCTCGGCGCGCGAGCTGATCACATAGCCCTTGGCGGCCAGCAGCGTCCCCTCGGCGTCCATCAGCGCAAAAGGCAGAGGGTCACCGATCCGGATCGAGTCGATGCTGACGGATACGAGCTTGGTCGTCATGGGCGGGGCCATTATGCCCCTGCGCACCGGCTGGCGGGGGGCGGGATTGGGGGGTAAAGCGCGGCTGTTTCCCGAGATTGCCGATGGATGGTCGGGCCGCCGCTGCTAGGATGCGGCCATGTCAGCCCTCGCCCCGAATCCGCCCTTGCCCGCCTTTCTGGACAAGCTCTGTCCGCGCGCCGATCTGCCTGCGCGTCTGGCGACCCTGCCACGGCCCCTGGTCTTCACCAATGGCGTCTTCGACGTCATGCATCGCGGTCATGCGATCTACCTGGCCCAGGCGCGTGAGCTGGGTGCCAGCCTCGTCGTGGCACTCAACAGCGATGCTTCGGCACGCCGCCTGGGCAAGGGGCCGGACCGTCCGCTCAACAATGAGCAGGACCGCGCGGCCCTGATGGCCGCCTTGGGCGCGGTGGACCTGGTGACCTGGTTTGAGGAGGACACGCCACAGGCCCTGATTGCCGAGGTGCGCCCCGACATCCTGGTCAAGGGCGGTGATTACGACATGCGCAAGCTGCCCGAGACGGCGCTGGTGGAATCCTGGGGCGGGCGGGCGCTGGCCCTGCCCTTTGTCGACGGCTATTCGACCACGGCGCTGGTGCGCAAGATCCGCAGCAGCGCGTAAGCGCCAGCGCCTGCCGCGTCAGCCCGTGCCGAAGACCGCCGCCCAGAGCGCGAGAACCGCAGCGCGCTCCTTATCCACGCGTTCAGGATCGACCTGGGTGGGCGCCTCGTCCAGGCGGGCCTTGTGCTGGATGCGGCGCAGTTCACGATAGGCGTCGCCAGCGGCCGCGCCCACGCCCGCCGGCAGCAGGCCGGCGGTTTCGGCAGCGCGCAGCAGCGCGATGTTGCCCGTGTTGGCCACCAGGCCGGGGTGCTGGCTGGCCTGCGAGAGCACCAGGTACTGCATGGCGAACTCGGCGTCGACCATGCCACCGGGGCTGTGCTTGACGTCAAACTGCTCGCTCTGGACCGGATGGGCCAGCCGGACCTTGTCGCGCATGGCCACGATCTCCTTGCGCAGCGCGGCTGGATCGCGTGGTGCGCGGATCACTGCCTCGCGCACGGCGTCGAAGCGCTGGCGCAAGGCCTCGCTGCCCATGACGAAACGGGCGCGCGTCATGGCCTGGTGTTCCCAGGTCCACGCCGTGTTGCTGCCGCGCTGCTGCTGGTAGTTGGCGTAAGCCTCGAAGGTGGTGATCAGCAGGCCCGAGTTGCCATTGGGTCGCAGCGCGGTGTCGATCTCGTAGAGGTCACCTTCGCCCGTCTTGACCGTCAGCCAGTTGATCAGCTTGCGCACCAGCTGCGCGTAGACCTCGGGGGCGTCTTCATGCTCGTCCTCGTAGACGAAGACGATGTCCAGGTCGCTGCCATAGCCCAGCTCCTTGCCGCCGAGCTTGCCGTAGCCGATGATGGCGAACTGCGGCGTTTCGCGGTGTCGCTTGCGCAGCTGTTCCCAGCACCAGCGGGTGGTGACCCGCAGCACGGCATCGGCCAGGGCCGACAGGTCGTCGGCCACCTGCTCCACCGTGAGCACGGCCTCGACGTCGCGTGCCAGGGTGCGGAAGATCTCGGCGTGATGCGCGCGGCGCAGCAGATTGAGCAGGGCCTCCTCGTCGCCATCGCCCGACGCCAGCAGGGCCTTGCGACGGGTTTCGAGCTCGGCCTCGAAGATCGCCGGATCGAAGCGCTCGTCCATCATGCTGCGGCTCGCGAGCTCGTCGATCACGCCCGGGTGCTGCAGCAGGTAGCGCGCGGGCCAGCGCGCCGCACCCAGCAGGCGCAGCAGGCGTTCGTGCACCGCGGGACGCTCCAGCAGCATGGCCAGGTAACTCTCCCGTCGCAGCAGCGGCTCCATCCAGTCGATCAGGCGGCTCGCGCCCTCCTCGCTGGCGCGGCCCTCGCGCAGCCACTCGGCCGTGCGCACGACCAGGCGAACCAGGCGAGCCCGCGATTCTTCGCGCAGCGCCTGCACGCGCGGAAGGGTGCGCAAGGCTTCGACGCGCTCGCGGAATTGGGGTGGCAGCTGGGCCAGCACCCCGTCGAAATCAGCCGCCGCGGGAGCGGACGCGCCGTTCTTGCCATTGCTGCAGCCCTTGCATTCCTTCTGACCGGCGCCGCCCAGCAGGATGTCGAACTCCTGCGCCACGACCTCGCGGTGGGCGTCAAGCTGGGTCAGGAAGCGGCAGATGTCGGGGTAGCCCAGGCTGCGCGCGATCCAGTCCAGATCTTCGTCGCGCGTGGGCAGCACATGGGTCTGCTGGTCGTCCAGGTACTGGATGCGGTGTTCCACGCGGCGCAGGAACTCGTAGGCCTCGGCCAAGGCCTGCGCCGTGGCCTCCGGCATGAGGCCGGCCTTGACCAGACGGGTCAGCGCACCCAGCGTGGGGCGCGTGCGCAATTCGGGGAACTGGCCGCCGCGCACCACCTGCAGCAGCTGCACGGTGAACTCGATCTCGCGGATGCCGCCGCGTGAAAGCTTGACGTCGTTGCTGCGCTCGGGATGGCCGGCGCTGCGCTTGGCCGCGTGATCGCGGATCTGGCGGTGCAGCACGCGCAGCGAATCGAAGACGTTGTAGTCCAGGTAGCGGCGGAACACAAAGGGCACGACCAGGCTGCGCAGGGCCATGACCGAGCCGTCCTGCAGCTGTGCCCGGGGGGCGACGATGCGGCTCTTGAGCCAGGCGAAGCGTTCCCATTCGCGACCCTGGACGTGGAAGTATTCCTCCAGCGCGCCCAGCGAGACGGCCGGCGGGCCGGAGTTGCCGTTGGGGCGCAGGGCCAGGTCGACGCGAAACACGAAACCATGCTCGGTGGTGTCGCCCAGCAGGTTGTAGATGGCGCGCACCGCCTTGGCGAAGTACTCGTGGTTGGAGATGCGGTTGCGGCCTTCGGCATTGCCGGCGGTCTCGCCGTCCTGGTCGTAGACGTAGATCAGGTCGATGTCGCTCGACACATTGAGCTCGCGCGCGCCGAGTTTGCCCATGCCGACCACCCAGAACAGCGCGCGCTGACCGTCCGTGGTCAGTGGCATGCCGTGGCTCTCGTCCAGGCTGCGCATGACTTCGCCGCAGGTCGTGTCGAGGGCGAACTCGGCCAGGGTGGTCATGCTGGTGGTGATGTCCTGCAGCGGCGCCTGCTGCTCGATGTCGAGGACCACCAGCCGTTCCATCACGAGCTGACGCAGCACGCGCAGGGCCGCACCGCAGTCCAGACCCGTGCCGCGCAGATGGTCGTAGAGCCCTTGCAGGGCCTGGGCATCGGGGCGTCCGGGCCCGAGCCGGGGCAGCAGGTCAGCGTGACGGCGGCGTACGCGTTGTACGAAACGGGAGTGGTCGGCACCGGTGGCGCTCGTCGCCGGTGCGTTGGCCAGACCCTGCAGCGGGCCCGACACGTCGTTGCGGGTCATAATTCCTGTCGCGTTATCGATCTGCCAAATGAATGCCCTGCCGCGCCGCCCGTCCCTGCCGCTCAAAGCGCTGACGCTCACGACGCGCGCTCTGCTGTGGCTGATCCTGTTGGCCTGGCTGGTGTTCGGCGCCGCCTGGGCGACGCTGCACCTGTTCATTGTGCCCCGAATCGGCGAGCTGCGCCCGCTGCTGGAAACCCGGGTCAGCCAGGCCCTGGGCCTGCCCTTGCGCATCGGTGCGATCGTGGCGCACGACCACAGCCTGCTGCCCAGTTTCGAGCTCCAGGAGGTGCTGCTGTTCGATCGTGACGGTGAGCCCGCCCTCTACCTGCCACGCGTGCACGCCACGGTTTCGCCCCGTTCGCTCTGGAACCTCGGTTTCGAGCAGCTGGCCATCGAGCGCCCCGAGCTCGACGTGCGACGCAGCGCCGAGGGCCGGTTCTATGTGGCCGGGATCGAGATCGATCCGGCGCAAAGCGGTGATGGCCGCGTGAGCAACTGGGTCTTTACGCAGACCGAGTGGCTGATCACCGAGGGTCGTGTGCACTGGCACGACGAGATGCGCGGCGCGCCGCCCGTGGAGCTGCAGCAGGTCGATCTGCGCCTGCACAACGCCAGCCATCTGCACGAATTGCGGCTCGATGCCACGCCCCCGGCCGAGCTGGGCGACCGGCTGAGCCTGCGCGGCAGCTTCCGCGAGCCCCTGTTCTTTGCCGACGCTGGCGACTGGCAGCGCTGGCAAGGGCAGTTCTATGCCGTGTTCGAGCGGGTGGACATGGCCGAGCTGCGCCGGCACGTGCCCCTGCCCGCGCAGCTGCAGCTGGAGCTGGCCGGTGGCAGCGGCGCCCTGCGGGCCTGGGTGGACGTGAATCAGGGGCGCGTCAGCGCCGTGACGGCGGATGTGGCGCTGACGCAGCTGGCCATGCGCCTGGGGGCGGAGCTGCCAGTGCTCGAGCTCGATCGCCTGGCAGCCCGTGTGGGATGGAAGACGCTGGATGGCGGCTATGAGCTGTCGACCCAGGGCCTGAAGTTCGACACCCGTGATGGCTTGCGGTGGCGCGGCGGTGACATGCGTCTGAGCTACGCCCAGCCGTCGGACGCGGCCGATAGCGCGCGCGGCGAATTGCGTGTCAGCGGCATCGACCTGTCGTCTCTGGCAACTCTGGGGCAGCGCCTGCCACTTGGCCCGCGTCTGCACCGGGCCTTGCAGATCTACGCGCCCCAGGGCGAGGTCGAGCAGCTGCAGGCGCGCTGGCAGGGCCCGTGGGAAGCCCCGCGCACCTTCGATGCCCGTGGTCGGCTGGCCCGGCTTAACGTGGCCTCTCATCCGCAGCTGCAGCCTCTGGCCGAGGGCGCGCTGCCCGCCGATGCGATCGGCTCACCCGGCGTGCGCGGGCTGACGGTTGATTTCGATCTGAACCAGGATGGCGGCCGGGCCAGCGTGCTCGTGCAGCAGGGGCACCTGGAATTGCCCGGGGTCTTCGCGCAGCCGCGCATCGAACTCGACCAGCTGGCGGCGGAGTTGCAGTGGCGCCTGCAAGGCGGAGGGGCGAATCTGCAGATCAGCAATGCCCGCTTCTCCAACGCCGAGGCCCAGGGCGAATTCCAGCTCAAGTGGCAGACCGGCACCGGCGCGCATCGCCTGCCCGGACTGCTCGATCTGCAGGGCAGCTTCAGCCGCGCCGAACTTCCGACCCTGTATCGCTATCTGCCGCAGGCCATCCCGGCCGAGGTGCGCGACTATCTGCGTGAGGCCCTGCCCCGGGGCCGGGCCAGCGCGGCGCGCTTTCGCGTCAAGGGCGATCTGCACGATTTCCCCTTCCACCAGGCCGGCCAGGGAGAGTTCCGCATCACGGCCCAGGTGCAGGACACGCGCTTTGTCTACGTGCCGTCCGGCCTGCAAGCCGCTGGCGAGAAGGCCTGGCCGGCCCTGACCGAGCTGCGCGGGGATCTGCAGATCGACCGGACCAGCCTGCAGTTGCGCAACATCAGCGCCCGCGTGGACGGGGTTCCGCAGCTGCGCATCCTCAAGGGCGAAGCCCGCATTCCCGACATGACCCAGGACGCCCGGGTGCAGACCGATCTGCAGCTGGGCGGCCCGCTGGACGAGTTGCTGCTCGGACTGGTGCGTGCCTCGCCGCTGGACGCGATGCTCGGCGAGGTGCTGGCCCAGGCGCGAGCCACAGGCCATGCCGACGTCCAGCTGGGGCTGGATCTGCCGCTGCAGGACCTGGGACGCTCGGCCGTGCGCGGCCAGATCAAGCTCGCTGGCAACGAGCTGCTGCTCGCGCCCCGGCTGCCGCGGCTGACGCGTGCACGCGGCACCGTGCATTTCAGTGAGCAGGGCTTTGCGCTGGCCGGCGTGCAGGGTCGACTGCTCGGGGGGGAGGTGCGCGCCGAGGGAGGCACCATCGCCTTGCCCGGCGCCGCAGCTGGCGTTGCCCCACGCCTGCGCGTGCAGGGCACGCTGACAGCCCAGGGCCTGCGTCAGGAAACCCAGCTGGGGGCCACGACGGCTCTGGCGCGGCGCATGACCGGCAGCACGGGCTACACGGCCGAGTTCGGATTGCGCCAGGGCGTGCCCGAGTTCCAGTTCAACTCCAGTCTGCAGGGCTTGGCACTCGATCTGCCCGCACCCTTGTCCAAGCCGGCCGATGTGGCGCTGCCCTTGCGCCTGCAGGCTGCGCTCATGAGCGATGAAGCGGCTGGGGGCCAGCAGGGGGCCGCGGCCCGGCGCCTGGATCTGCTGCGTTTTGACCTCGGTCGCCTGGCCTCTGTACGCTATGTTCGGGAGCACGCCGACGGCACGGTGCGCGTGCTGCGGGGTGCCATCGGCCTGGGCGCGCCAGCGGGCGACGGCGTGGCCCTGCCCGACGAGGGCGTGGTGGCCCTGGTGCAGTTCGAGGCGCTGGACCTGGACGCCTGGCGTCAGGCGCTGGCCACCCCGGCCGAGCCGTCCACCGGCGGCGCCAGCGTCCCCGCCGCCTTGCAGGATTACCTGCCGACCAGCCTGATCGTGCAGGCCCAGACCCTGCAGGCGGGCGGGCAGACCCTGCGCCAGCTGGTGGCTGGCGGCACGCGCGAGGGCCAGGTCTGGCGCGCCAACGTCGACGCGCGCGAACTCAGCGGCTATGTCGAATACCGCATGCCAGCCCGCACCGGCGCAGGCAATGTCTACGCGCGTCTGGCACGCCTGGTGCTCGCGCAGGAGAACGCAAGCGGCATGGAGCATGTGCTGGATGAGCAACCCGTGGGGATCCCGGCCCTGGACGTGGCGATCCAGCAGTTCGAGCTGCGCGGCAAGAACCTCGGCCGGGTCGAGATCGAGGCGGTCAACCGCGGGCTGGCGCGGCGCGACGCCGGCGCGCGCGAATGGCGGCTGAGCCGCCTGCGCATCATCATGCCCGAGGCCGAGTTCACGGCCAGCGGCAACTGGGCGGTCTACCAGGAAGCCGGTGAACCGGGCGGGCGCCTCACCACACCGCGCCCGCCTGCCGCATCGCGTGGCGAGCGCCGGCGCACCGTCATGAACTTCCAGCTCGACGTGAGCGATGCGGGCAGCCTGCTGAGCCGCCTGGGCATGCCCGATATCGTGCGCGCGGGCAAGGGGCGCATGGAAGGCCAGGTGAGCTGGGTGGGCTCGCCGCTGGGGCTGGACTATCCGACGCTGGGCGGCAGCTTCAACGTCAACATCGAACGCGGTCAGTTTCTCAAGGCCGATCCGGGTCTGGCCAAGCTGCTGGGGGTGCTGAGCCTGCAGTCGCTGCCGCGCCGGCTCACGCTCGATTTCCGGGATGTGTTCAGCGAGGGCTTTGCCTTCGACTTCGTGCGCGGCGACGTGCAGATCGAGCAGGGCCTGGCCAGCACCAACAACCTGCAGATGAAGGGTGTCAGCGCGGCCGTGCTCATGAGCGGACGCGCCGACCTGGCACGCGAGACGCAGGACCTGCGGGTGGTCATCGTCCCCGAGATCAATGCCGGCACCGCCTCGCTGGTCGCGACCTGGATCAATCCGGCCGTGGGTCTGGGCACCTTCCTGGCCCAGTACTTCCTGCGCCGGCCCGCCATGGCCGCGGCCACCCAGGAGTTCAGCGTCACCGGCACCTGGGCGGACCCGCAGATGAACAAGGTCGAGACCCCTCGCCCCGCACCAGCGGCCAACGGAGCGGGGACCCAGTCGCCATGAAACTCGCCCTCGTCCAGCTGGTCTCCTCGGCCTCGGTCGACGCCAACCTGGCGCGCACGCGTGCCCTGCTGGAGCAGGCCGCGCAGCAAGGCGCCGAGCTGGCCGTGCTGCCCGAGTACTTTTGTCTGCTGGGTCATGGCGACGAGGCCAAGCTGCGCATCCGCGAGACGCCGGGCCAGGGCCCGATCCAGGATTTCCTCGCGCGTACGGCGCGCGAGCTGGGTCTGTACATCGTGGGCGGCACGTTGCCCATCGACGCTGGCGCCGCTGCAGACGAGGACAGCCGCGCCTACAACAGCACGCGGGTCTACTCCCCCCAGGGCGACTGCGTGGCCCAGTACGACAAGATCCATCTGTTCCGTTACGACAACGGCCGGGAATCCTATGACGAGGCGCGCACGCTGCGGCCCGGCCGTGAGCCCGTGAGTTTCGATCTGAAGGCGCGCGACGGCCAGCGCTGGCGCGTGGGTCTGAGTGTCTGCTACGACCTGCGCTTTCCCGAGCTCTACCGGGCCCATGCGCGCGCCGGCGCCCAGCTGCTGCTGGTACCCAGCGCCTTCACCCACACCACCGGGCAGGCGCACTGGGAGCCCTTGCTGCGTGCCCGGGCCATCGAGAACCTGGCCTATGTGGCGGCTGCGGCCCAGGGGGGCGTGCACGAGAACGGCCGTCGCACCTGGGGCCACAGCATGGTGGTCGATCCCTGGGGCCGGGTGCTGGGCGTGCGGCCCGAGGGTGAAGGCCTGGTGCTGGCCGAGCTCGATGCGGCCCTGCTGCGACAGTGCCGCCAGCAACTGCCGGCCCTGGAGCACCGGGTGCTGTGAGCGCACGCATGTTCGAGCTCCTGGGCGAACGCTGGCGCCCCCAGCACTGGCGTCGGCGCCTGCTCTGGTCGGCCCTCACGGCGCTGGTGCTGGCGCTGCTGGTGACCCTGGTCTGGCTCGCGGGCCGCTACGAGGCCAGCCAGGTGCAGAGCCGCCTGGAGCGTGACGCCGCCGATGCGGTGGGTGATATCCGATCGCGCCTCACGCGCAACCTGCAGAGCCTGCAGGCGCTGCAGTTTGGTGAACCCGGTCCGGCCCGCTGGCTGCAGGAGGCCACGGTATTGATGCGCGAGCGGCGCGAGCTGCTGCGCATCGAGTGGCGCGACGACCGCTTCAACATCCTGAACCAGGCCGGCACGCCCTACCGCCCACCGGTGTTCGAGCGGCTGGGGCGCGACAGCGTGCAATCCGAGGTGGCCCAGGCCTGCAACGCGGCGCGGCGCATCAGTGGCCCCGCCTATTCCACCAGCTACTTCGTCCCCATGACCGACGGCCTGGGGCTGGAAGTCATGGAGCTGTGTCTGCCGCTGGCCAGTGCCGGCGTGGTCATGGGGTATCTGGTCGCCACCTACTCCCTGCAGGATGTGCTCGACGATCTCGGGCCGCAGCTCACGCGCAGCCAGGAGGTGTCTTTCACCGAGGGCGATGGCACGCGCCTGGCGATCCGCGGCAACGCGCGCCGCGGCAGCCGCGTGTTCTCGGCCCAGCATCTGCTGGACCTGCCGGGGACGACCCTGGTGCTGCGCATCGACAGCTGGCGCGGCGCGCCCGACCTGTTCCCCAACGTGCTCACGGCCCTGGTCACGGCGATGTCCATCGCCCTGGTGGCCATCCTGCTGCTGCTGGGCAAGGACATGCGTCGCCGTCTCAAGGCCGAGCGTGACCTGGCCGATGCGCTGGCCTTCCGCAAGGCCATGGAGGACTCGCTGGTCACGGGCCTGCGCGCGCGCGACCTGCAGGGCCGCATCACCTACGTCAATCCGGCCTTCTGCCAGATGGTGGGCTTTTCCGCGGAAGAGCTCATGGGCCAGAGCATGCACGCGCCCTACTGGCCGCCCGAGTTTGCCGACGAGTACCGCAAGCGCCAGGCGATCCGTCTGGCCGGCAATGTGCCGCCGCGCGAAGGCTACGAATCGGTCTTCATGCACAAGGACGGCACGCGTTTTCCCGTGCTCATCATCGAGGCGCCGCTGATCAACGCCCAAGGCGTACAGACCGGCTGGATGAGCGCCTTCCTCGACATCCGCGAGCAGCGTCGGGTGGAGGAGCTGTCGCGCGCCAGCCAGGAGCGCCTGCAGGCCACGGCGCGCCTGGCCATGGTGGGCGAGATGGCCTCGCTGCTGAGCCACGAACTCAACCAGCCGCTGGCGGCCATTGCAAGCTACGCCACGGGCACGCAGAACCTGCTGAACCAGGGCGCGCACAGCCCGGCCGACATCCGTCTGGCCATGCACCGCATCGCCGAGCAGGCCGAGCGCGCGGGCAAGGTCATCAAGAGCGTGCACGACTTCGTGCGCCGCCGTGACCAGGCGCGCGAGGCCATCGCGCCGCGCCTGCTGCTCGATGCCATCCTGCCGCTGGTCAATCTGCAGGCGCGCAAGCTTGGGGTGCAGGTGCAGATCCGGCTCGCGCCTGATCTGCCCACGGTCCTCTGTGACCGCACCATGGTCGAACAGGTGCTGCTCAATCTGGCGCGTAACGGCATGCAGGCCATGGACCAGCCCGAGATCCGCCGTCGGGTCCTCACGCTGGAGGTGCAGCGGGCGCCGGCCGACGCCCGCTGGATCGTGTTTTCCGTGGCCGATATCGGGCCGGGCATCGCGCCCGAGGTGGCCCAGCAGCTGTTCACGCCTTTCTTCACCACCAAGGCCGAGGGCATGGGCCTGGGCCTGAGCCTGTGCCGCACCGTGATCGAACAGCATGGCGGGACCCTGGCCTTCGATTCGAATGCGTCGCAAGGCACGGTCTTTCGCTTCACCCTGCCCGCGGGCCCGGCGGCATGACATAACATCGCACCATGCAACCCGCCATCGATGCATCGGTCTACATCGTCGACGACGACGCCAGCGTGCGCGAGGCCCTGGCCTGGCTGCTGCGCTCACGTCGCCTGGGCAGCCAGGCGTTCGAGAGCGCCGAGGACTTTCTCGAGCAGGTGGATGGCGCGCACCTCCCGGCACGCCCCGCCTGTCTGCTGCTGGACGTACGCATGCCCGGCATGAGCGGACTGGTGCTTTTCGAGCGCCTGGTGGAGCGTGGACTGCAGGAGGCCTTGCCGGTGATCTTCCTCACGGGGCATGCCGACGTGCCCACGGCGGTCAGCATGGTCAAGCGCGGTGCCTTCGACTTTTGCGAAAAGCCGTTTTCCGACAACGCCCTGGTCGATCGTGTGGAGCAGGCCTTGGCCCAGTCGGCGACCGTGGTGCAGGCCCTGCAGGCGCGCGAGCGCCTGCGTCAGCGCCTGGCCGAGCTGACCGAGCGTGAGCGCGCGGTCATGCAACTCGTCATCGAGGGGCTGCCCAACAAGCGCATCGCCGATCAGCTCGACATCAGCGTGCGCACAGTGGAAGTGCACCGCGCACGTGTCTTCGACAAGATGGAAGTCAAGTCGGCCGTCGAACTGGCCAACCTGCTGCGCGAGGTCTAGCCGCGATCGTCGGTGTCCGCAGGCTGCGTCGTCTGCTCGGGGGTGCCCTCGTCCAGTTCACCCTTGCGGCGGCCCGAGAACATGGTCCACCACACGATGAGCACCAGCAGCAGCAGGGCCCCCAGGGCTTCGAGGAAAATCAACCACA
>JAIERT010000358.1 GCA_019746735.1 Burkholderiaceae bacterium
CCGATCCCAAGAAGGCCGAGAAGGGCACCATCCGCGCCGACTTCGCCGACAGCATCGACGCCAACGCCGTGCACGGCTCCGACGCCCCCGAAACCGCCGCTGTGGAGATCGCCTTCTTCTTCGCCGGCATGAACATCCACAGCCGCTGAAAGGCGGTCTGACGATGCAATGACGGCCAACCTGCTCGACTTCGACCTCGACGGTCTGGCCGCCTTTTGCGAGCAGCTGGGTGAGAAGCGCTTCCGCGCCACCCAGCTGTTCCGCTGGATCCACCAGAAGGGGGCATCCAGCTTCGACCAGATGAGCGATCTGGCCAAGTCCCTGCGCGAGAAGCTCGCCAAAACGGCGCATATCCAGGGGCTGGACGTCATTTCCCAGCAGATCTCCGCCGACGGCACCATCAAGTGGCTGTTCGACGTGGGCGACGGCAATGCCGTCGAGTCGGTCTACATCCCCGAAGACGACCGCGGCACGCTGTGCGTGTCCTCGCAGGCCGGCTGCGCCGTGGGCTGCCGCTTCTGCTCCACCGGCCACCAGGGTTTCAGCCGCAATCTCACGACGGGCGAGATCGTGGCCCAGCTCTGGTTTGCCGAGCATTTCCTGCGCCAGCACCTGAAGCGCTCCGACCGCGTCATCACCAATGTCGTGATGATGGGCATGGGCGAGCCGCTGCAGAACTACAACGCCCTCATTCCTGCGCTGCGCGTGATGCTCGACGACCATGGTTACGGCCTGTCGCGTCGTCGTCTCACGGTCTCCACCTCGGGGGTGGTGCCCATGATGGACCGCCTGGCCCAGGACTGCCCGGTGGCATTGGCGGTGTCCCTGCATGCGCCCAACGACACGCTGCGCGACAACCTGGTGCCGCTGAACCGCAAGTACCCGATCGCCGAGCTGCTGGACGCCTGCAACCGCTACCTGCAGCACGCACCGCGCGATTTCATCACCTTCGAGTACTGCATGCTCGACGGCGTGAACGACGAGCCTGAACATGCCCGCCAGCTGATCGCACTGGTACGCCAGCACGCCACGGGTGGCGTCTGGTGCAAGTTCAACCTGATCCCCTTCAACCCTTTCCCCGAGTCCGGACTGCGCCGATCGCCCAACGAGCGGGTGCAGGCCTTCGCAAAAATCCTGCTGGATGCTGGTATCGTCACGACTGTGCGCAAGACGCGCGGCGATGACATCGACGCCGCTTGCGGCCAGCTGGCCGGCGACGTCAAGGACCGCACCGGCGTGGGTGAACGCATGGCGCGCCAGCGTCAGCTGCTGCAGCCCCTGAAGAGGCTATCCAAGGAGACCTGAGGCATGAATGTGACGCATCGATGGGGACGGGCCGCCTGCTGGCTGCTGACGGGCTGTCTGGCCGTGCTGGCGCTGGGGGGCATGGCCGGCTGTGCCTCGAGCCCGCCGACCGATGACATCGTCACCGCCTCGGACGAACCCGACGTGCGCCGGCGCGCGCGCATCCGCCTGCAGCTGGCCGTGGGCTATTTCGAGCAGGGGCAGACCACGGTGGCGCTGGACGAGACCAAGCAGGCCCTGAACATCGATCCGAGCTTCACCGAGGCCTACAACCTGCGTGGCCTGATCTACATGCGTCTGGACGACCTGCGCCTGGCCGACGAGAGCTTCCGCCGCGCCCTGTCCATCAACCCCAACGATCCCAACGTGCTGCACAACTATGCCTGGATGCAGTGCCAGCAGGGCCGTTACACCGAGGCCGTCCAGACCTTCACGCGCGCGCTGGCCAATCCCACCTACGGCGGCCGCGCCAAGACCTGGCTGACCAAGGGCCTGTGCCAGATCCAGGCCAAGCAGCCGCAGGATGCCGAATTCAGCCTGGGCAAGTCCTATGAGCTCGACGCCGGCAACCCCGTGACCGGCTACAACCTGGCCCAGCTGCTCTACCAGCGTGGCGAGGCCGCGCGCGCCCAGTTCTACATCCGGCGCATCAACAACAGCGAGCTGGCCAATGCCGAGACGCTCTGGCTGGGCATCAAGATCGAACATCGTATGGGCGACCGTGTGGCGCGCGACCAACTCGGCAGCCAGCTGCGCGCGCGCTATCCCAAATCGCGTGAGTTGAATTCCTATGAGCGGGGAGCGTTTCATGAGTGAAGAGGCAGGCGCCGGCAGCGTACCGGCGAACGACGAGACGGCCGTCACGGCGGCGCCGTCGACCACCGCTGGCACCCTGCTGCGCCAGGCGCGCGAGGCGGCCGGCATCGATCTGCCCTCACTGGCCCTGGCGCTCAAGGTGTCGGTCAAGAAGCTCGAGGCCCTGGAGGCCGATCGCTACGAGCAGCTGCCCGATGCGGTTTTCGTGCGCGCCCTGGCCTCCAGCATCTGCCGGGCGCTCAAGATCGACCCCGCGCCGGCCCTGGCCCTGTTGCCGCAGTCCAAGGCCCCGCTGATGGACTACGACGAGACCGGTCTGAACACGCCTTTCCGCACCCCGGGCGACGTGGCTAAGACGCCTTTCCTGGACCGTCTGTCGCGCCCCATGGTGCTGGCCGCCCTGGCCATGCTGCTCGGGGCCCTGGTGCTGATCTTCTTCCCCTCGACCGAACAGCGCGCCGAGATTGGCGCCATCGTGGCAAGCACGCCGGCCGCGCCGACCCAGGCCCCGGCTGTGGCGCCGGCGCCCCAGCCTGCGCAGGCCGCGCCCGAAGTGGTGCCCGCGCCAGTGCCCGCACCAGCGTCGCCGCCGCCCGCACCGGTGGCTGCCAAGCCTGCCACCGTCAAACCGGCGCCCGTGGTGGCCCCGCCTGCGGCCGTTGCCACTCCTGCGGCCCAATCCGCTCCCGCGCCTGCCGAGACCGCCGCCGCGCCTGCGGATGCGACCGAAGCCCCGGCGCAGCGCAAGAAGCTGCCCAGTACCGGCATCGTGGTCTTCAAGACCCGCGAGCCGTCCTGGATCGAAGTGACCGATGGCAAGGGCGCCATCCAGCTCAGCCGCATGATCGAACCCGGCGAGCCGGTCGGTGCGTCCGGTCCCTTGCCCCTGAACGTGACCATCGGCCGCTCCGATGTGACCGAGGTGACAGTGCGTGGCAAGCCTTTCCCGCTGGACGAGGTGAGCCGCGGTGGTGTGGCCCGATTCGAGGTGAAATAAGTGTCCGACTGTCTGCCGATCGAGCCGGCCGCGCCGCGTGCCCGGCGCAGCCGCCAGGCCCGTGTGGTCTGGGGGGATCATGTGGTCACCGTGGGGGGGGATGCCCCGGTGCGTGTGCAGTCCATGACCAACACCGATACGGTGGATGTCATCGGGACGGCCATCCAGGTCAAGGAGCTGGCCCAGGCGGGTTCCGAGCTCGTGCGCATCACGGTCAACACGCCCGAGGCGGCGCAGGCCGTGCCGCACATCCGCGAGCAGCTCGACCGCATGGGCATCGTCGTACCGCTGGTCGGCGATTTCCACTACAACGGCCACACCCTGCTCACGCAGTACCCGGCCTGTGCCGAGACCCTGTCCAAGTACCGCATCAACCCGGGCAACGTTGGCAAGGGCGACAAGCGTGACCGCCAGTTCGGCCAGATGGTCGAGGCTGCGCTCCAATGGAACAAGCCCGTGCGCATCGGCGTGAACTGGGGCAGCCTGGACCAGGAGCTGCTGGCCGGCCTGATGGACGAGAACAGCCGGCGCGCCGAACCCTGGGACGCCAAATCGGTGATGTACGAGGCCCTGATCACCTCGGCTCTGGAGTCGGCCGCCTTCGCCCAGGAGCTGGGCATGGCGCCCGAGCAGATCCTGCTGTCCTGCAAGGTCAGTGGCGTGCAGGACCTCATCTCGGTCTACCGCGAGCTCGCCAAGCGTTGCGACTACCCCCTGCACCTGGGCCTGACCGAGGCCGGCATGGGCACCAAGGGCACGGTGGCCTCGACCACGGCCCTGTCCATCCTGCTGCAGGAGGGCATCGGCGACACCATCCGTGTCTCGCTCACCCCCCAGCCGGGCGAGTCGCGCACGCAGGAGGTGGTGATTGCCTCCGAGATCCTGCAGGCCCTGGGCCTGCGCGTCTTCGTGCCCAGCGTCACGGCCTGCCCCGGCTGTGGCCGCACGACCAGCACCACCTTCCAGGAGCTGGCCAAGCAGATCGACGATTTCCTGCGGATGCAGATGCCCGTGTGGCGCAAGCAGTACCCCGGTGTGGAGACGATGAAGGTGGCCGTCATGGGCTGCATCGTCAACGGTCCGGGGGAGAGCAAGCATGCCGACATCGGCATCAGCCTGCCGGGCACGGGCGAGGCACCGGCCGCGCCCGTCTTCATCGATGGCGAGAAGCGCCTGACCCTGCGTGGTGAGGGCATCGCCCAGGAATTCCAGAAGATCGTCGAAGACTACATTGCCAAGCGCTTCGGCGCCCAGGCGCAGGCGGCCAGCGAGGCGGCCTGAGATCCCAACCGAGAGCGAGAACAAGATGGCCGCAAAGCCAGAGAAACTGCTTGCCGTCAAAGGCATGAACGACATCCTGCCGCCGGACTCCGCGCGTTGGGAGTGGCTGGAGGCCCAGGTGCGCGAACTGATGGCACGCCACGCCTACCGCAGCATCCGCACGCCCATCGTCGAGCCCACGCCGCTGTTCGTACGCGGCCTGGGCGAGGTGACCGACATCGTCGAGAAGGAGATGTACTCCTTCGAGGACCGGCTCAATGGCGAGCAGCTCACCCTGCGCCCCGAGTGCACGGCCGGCGTGGTGCGGGCCGTGGTCGAGCACAACCTGCTGTACGAAGGCGGCAAGCGCCTCTACTACATGGGCCCCATGTTCCGGCACGAGCGCCCGCAGCGCGGCCGCTACCGCCAGTTCCACCAGATCGGCGCCGAGGCCCTGGGCTTTGCCGGCGCCGAGGTGGATGCCGAGATGATCCTGCTGGCCGACGCGCTGTGGCAGATGCTGGGCCTGACCGATGTGCGCCTCGAGCTCAACAGCCTGGGCCAGCCCGAGGAGCGCAAGCAGCACCGCGCCGCGCTGATCGCCTATTTCGAGCAGCATGCCAACCAGCTCGACGAAGACGCCAAGCGCCGTCTGCACAGCAACCCGCTGCGCATCCTGGACACCAAGAACCCGGCCATGCAGGCCCTGGTCGAGGCGGCGCCCAAGCTCATTGACCACCTGGGCGAGGCCTCGCTGGCCCACTTCAACCAGGTGCGCGCCATCCTCGACGCCGCGGGCGTGGCCTACACCATCAACCCGCGCCTGGTGCGCGGCATGGACTACTACAACCTCACGGTCTTCGAGTTCATCACCACGCGCCTGGGTTCGCAGGGCACGATCTGCGGCGGCGGCCGTTACGACTACCTGATCGAGCAGATCGGTGGCAAGCCCGCGCCGGCCGTGGGCTGGGCCCTGGGTGTGGAGCGCGTGCTCGAGCTGCTGAAGGAGCAGGGCGCCGACACCCTGGCCCCCGTGCCCGATGCCTACGCCGTCATCCCCGACGCCGCGGCCCTGCCGCAGGCCATGACGGTGCTGCAGGCCGTGCGCGCCGCCGGTGTCAGCGTGCAGATGCACGCCGGCACGGGCGAGGGCATGGGCAGCATGAAGTCGCAGTTCAAGAAGGCTGATGGCAGCGGTGCCCGCTATGCCCTGATCTTCGGTGCCGACGAACTGGCCCGCGGCGAAGTCACGGTCAAGGCGCTGCGCGATGGCGCTGGCGCCCAGAGCACACATGCCCTGGCCCAGGTCGCCGATTGGGCCCCGCGCCTAAAATCTCCCGCTTAACCGGATTCATCCATGGCACACCTCGATCTCGAAGAACAAGAGCAGCTTGACCAGTTCAAGCATTTCTGGAAACAGTACGGCGGCCTGATCAGCTGGGCGCTGATCGTGCTGCTGGCCATCTACGCCGGCTGGAACGGCTGGCAGTACTGGCAGAACCGACAGGCCGTGCAGGCCACGGCCCTGTACGAAGAAGTCGAACGCATCGCCAGCGGCAACGACGCGGCGCGTCTGGACCGCGCCCTGGCCGACATGAAGGACAAGTTCCCGCGCACCGCCCAGGCGCAGCAGGCCGCCCTGCTGGTGGCGGCGGTGCACGCCTCGGCTGGCCGCAACGAGCCGGCCCGGGCCGCCCTGCAGTGGGTGGCCGAGGAAGGGCGTGACGAGGGTTACCAGGCCCTGGCGCGTCTGCGTCTGGCCGGTCTGCTGCTCGATGCCAAGGCCTACGACGACGCCCTCAAGGTGCTGGGCGCCGCTTTCCCGGCCGAGTTCGCCGCGCTCGCGGCCGACCGCCGTGGTGATGTCTATCTGGCCCAGGGCAAGAAGACCGAGGCCGCCGCCGAATACCAGAAGGCCTGGGCTGGCCTGGAAGCCGGCAGCAGCTACCGCCAGGTGGTCGACGTCAAGCTGGCCACGCTGGGCCAGGCGCCCGCCGCCGGGGAGAAGAAGTGACGCAGCGTTTTCTGCCGTCGCTGACGGTTCTGCTGCTGGCGGCCCTGCTGGCAGCCTGCTCCAGCGGCCCGAAACGGCCCGAGCCCGCGCCATTGCAGCCCGATCCCAAGCGGCTGAGCGTGCGCCAGGTCTGGACGGCAGAGCTGGGCAAGGTCGAGTTTCCGCTGGTGGTGCAGACGGCGGGTGCCACCGTGGGCCTGGCGTCGGGCGCCGGTGAGGTCAGCCTGCTCGATGCCCGCACCGGCGAGGCGCTCTGGCGTACCTCCGTGGGGACCCCGCTCAACGCGGGCTTGGGGCACGATGGCCGCAGCGCCGCCGTGGTCACGACCGAAAACGAACTCGTGGTGCTGCAGGCGGGCAAGGAGCTCTGGCGCCAGCGCCTGGGTGCGCCCAGCTACACGCCACCGCTGGTGGCGGGCGCACGGGTCTTCGTGCTCGGCGCCGACCGCAGCGTGAACGCATTTGACGGCACCAGCGGTCGCCGGCTCTGGACCCAGACGCGCACGGGCGAGCCGCTGGTGCTGCGCCAGCCCGGCGTGCTGATGGCGGTGGGTGACACCCTGGTCGTCGGCCTGGGTGCGCGCCTGATCGGCATGAACCCGCTCAATGGCACCGCGCGCTGGGAGCTGCCGCTGGCCAGCCCGCGCGGGACCAATGATGTCGAGCGCCTGGTGGATCTGGTCACCGGCGTGGCCCGCCAGGGAGACAACGTCTGCGTGCGCTCCTTTCAGGCCACCGTGGGCTGCGTGGACGCGGCGCGCGGCGCCCTGCTGTGGACCAAGCCAGCCGCAGGTGCCTCGGGCCTGAGCGGCGATGCCGAGCTGCTGCTGGGCGTGGAATTCGATGACACCGTGGTCGCCTGGCGGCGCGCGGATGGCGAGCGCGCCTGGTCCAGCAATGCACTGCGCTACCGTCGCCTCACGGCCCCGCTGTTGCTCGGCGCGGGTCTGGTCGTGGGCGACGAGGGCGGCCGCCTGCATTTCCTGGCGCGTGCTGACGGCGCGCTGCAGGCCCGGATCGAGACCGATGGCTCGCCCATCGCCACCGCCCCTGTGCTGGCCGGCAACACCCTGGTCGTTGTGACCCGCAATGGCCGCGTTCTCGGCCTGCGTCCTGAATAAGGCTTTCATGAAACCCGTCCTGGCCCTGGTCGGCCGCCCCAACGTCGGCAAATCCACGCTGTTCAACCGGCTGACCAAGTCGCGCGACGCCATCGTGGCCGACTTCGCCGGCCTCACGCGTGACCGCCACTACGGCAACGGCAAGCAGGGCAAACACGAGTACATCGTGATCGACACCGGCGGCTTCGAGCCCACGGCCGAGAGCGGCATCTACAAGGAGATGGCCAAGCAGACGCGCCAGGCCGTGGCCGAGGCCGATGTGGTGATCTTCGTGGTCGATGCGCGTGGCGGCCTCTCGGCCCAGGACCACGACATCGCCAAGTACCTGCGCCGCCTGGGCAAGCCCTGCGTGCTGGTGGCCAACAAGGCCGAGGGCATGACCGAAGGCGCGCAGCTGGGCGAGTTCTACGAGCTGGGCCTGGGCGAGGTGCACCCGGTGTCGGCGGCCCACGGCCAGGGCATCCGCTCCCTGGTCGATCTGGCGCTGGCGCCGCTGAACCTCGGCGACGAAGACGAGGCCGACGAGGAAGAAAGCCCGGGCGTCATCAAGCTGGCCGTGGCCGGTCGCCCCAACGTGGGCAAGTCCACCCTGATCAACACCTGGCTGGGCGAGGAGCGCCTCGTGGCCTACGACCAGCCGGGCACCACGCGCGATGCCATCAGCGTGCCTTTCGAGCGCAACGGCCAGAAGTTCGAGCTGATCGATACCGCCGGCCTGCGCCGCAAGGGCAAGGTCTTCGAGGCGATCGAAAAGTTCTCGGTGGTCAAGACCCTGCAGGCCATCGAATCGTCCCATGTGGTGCTGCTGCTGATCGACGCCACCCAGGGCGTGACCGACCAGGACGCGCACATCGCGGGCTACATTCTCGAGAGCGGCCGTGCCGTGGTGCTGGCCATCAACAAATGGGATGCGGTGGATGACTACCAGCGCCAGACCGTGCAGCGCTCCATCGAGACCCGGCTGGCCTTCCTCAAGTTCGCCAACATCCATTTCATCTCAGCCCAGAAGCGTCAGGGCCTGGGTCCGCTGTGGACCTCGATCGCCAAGGCGTACGCGGCGGCCAACCGCAAGATGTCCACGCCCGTGCTCACGCGTCTGCTGCAGCAGGCCGTGCAGTTCCAGAGCCCCAAGCGTGCCGGCATGTTCCGCCCCAAGATGCGCTACGCCCACCAGGGCGGCATGAACCCGCCGGTGATCGTGATCCACGGCAATTCGCTGGAGCACGTGCCCGATTCCTACAAGCGCTACCTCGAAGGCTGGTTCCGCAAGGAGTTCGACCTGGTCGGTACCCCCATGCGCATCGAGTTCAAGACCTCCGACAATCCCTACGCCGACAAGGAATAGGGCGGCCAGCCGGCGCTATCCCCTGCGATTTGCAGGCCCTAGCGGGCATTCCGCGCATCTGTCAAGCGCATCCGGGCCCGCTGTGGTAAGGTGGCGACTTCTTCATCACTCTTGAACACGGAGAATATCGTGAGCAATAACAAAGGCCAGCTTCTGCAGGATCCCTTTCTTAACACCCTGCGCCGTGAGCACGTGCCGGTCTCTATCTATCTCGTCAACGGCATCAAGCTGCAGGGCCAGATCGAGTCCTTCGACCAGTATGTGGTCCTGCTGCGCAACACCGTGACCCAGATGGTCTACAAGCACGCCATTTCCACCATCGTTCCCGGCCGCGCCGTGAATTTCGCGGTCGGTGGCGAGGGCGAAACCCCCAGTGCGTCCTGATGCCCCGGGGGGCTGGGGCCACCTTCGCAGGTGAGAAATTCAGGCGTACAGGCTCCGGCCGGCGTTGTGCCGGCTTTCCGTTCCATCTTCTGACAGGCGCCAGCGTCCCCCTTGTCCGCATCCACTGAACAGAGCCAGACATCGGCCATCCTGGTCGGGGTCGATTTCGGTTTGCCGCATTTCGATACCGATCTGGAAGAACTCGGCCTGCTGGCCGAGACCGCCGGCCTGCATCCCGTCGGCCGCATCACCTGCAAGCGCAAGGCGCCCGACGCAGCGCTCTTCGTCGGCAGCGGCAAGGCCGAGGAGATCAAGCTGCTGGCCCTGCAGCTCGGCGCCAGCGAGATCCTCTTCGATCAGAGCCTGAGCCCGGCCCAGCAGCGCAACCTGGAGCGCACGCTGGAGCTGCCGGTCAACGACCGCACCCTGCTGATTCTCGAAATCTTTGCCCAGCGCGCCCGCAGCCACGAAGGCAAGCTGCAGGTCGAACTGGCCCGTCTGCAGTACCTGAGCACCCGCCTGGTGCGGCGCTGGACCCACCTGGAGCGCCAGACCGGCGGCGCCGGCGTGCGTGGCGGCCCGGGCGAGAAGCAGATCGAACTGGACCGCCGCATGATCGGCGAGGCCATCAAGCGCACCAAGGAGCGCCTGCACAAGGTCAAGCGCCAGCGCCAGACCCAGCGCCGCCAGCGTGAGCGCCGCGACGCGTTCAACATCTCCCTGGTCGGCTACACCAATGCCGGCAAGTCCACGCTGTTCAACGCCCTGGTCAAGGCCCGCGCCTATGCGGCCGACCAGCTGTTTGCCACGCTGGACACCACCACGCGCCAGCTCTACCTGGGCGAGGCCGGGCGCTCGGTCTCTCTGTCCGACACCGTGGGTTTCATCCGCGACCTGCCGCACGGCCTGATCGACGCCTTCCAGGCCACCCTGCAGGAGGCGGTGGACGCGGATCTGCTGCTGCACGTGGTGGACGCGGCCAACCCCAACTTTCCCGAGCAGATTGCCGAGGTGCAGCGCGTGCTGGCCGAGATCGGCGCCGATCACATTCCGCAGATCCTGGTCTTCAACAAGCTCGACGCCCTGGGGCCCGAGCGTCGTCCGCCGCAGCTGCAGGACAGCTACGAGCTCGACGGTCAGCCCGTGCCACGGGTCTTCGTGAGTGCGCGCGCAGGCGAAGGTCTGGCCGAGCTGCGTCAACTGTTGGCCCAGCGCGTCACGAACCCCGTCGAGGGGGATGCGGAAGCCGCCGAAATGGGGGCGGATTTCCCGGACAATCACGCAAGTCCATTCTGATTGGGCACAATGCATGCGTCCGAGGCCCTGAGCCGAGATTACAGAGAGAGCCAAGAATGAAACTCCATGCACCAGCTTTCCGCTGGGCCGCGCAATGGCCCGGTCGCCTGCGCGGCATGTTCAACCTGAACGACCCGCGCTGGGGTCGTGGGGATGACAAGCCCGCCGAGGGCGAGCGCCCTGACGAAACGCCCCCGCAGGGCAACCGTGGCGCCCGTCCGGGCAATACCCAGGGCCCGCCGGATCTCGACGAACTGTGGCGTGACTTCAACCGCAAGCTCTCGGGCCTGTTCGGTGGTCGCGGCGGCCGCAACGGCGGCACGGGCAGTGGCGGACCACCCGACATGAAGGGTGCGGGCATCGGCATCGGCCTGATCAGTGCGATTGCCGTGCTGATCTGGCTCGGCACCGGCTTCTTCATCGTGCAGGAAGGCCAGCAGGCCGTGATCACCCAGTTCGGCAAGTACCACAGCACCGTGGGCGCCGGCTTCAACTGGCGCCTGCCTTACCCCGTCCAGCGCCATGAGCTGGTCTTCGTGACCCAGATCCGCTCGGTCGACGTGGGCCGCGACGTGGTCATCAAGGCCACGGGCCTGCGCGAATCGGCCATGCTGACCGAGGACGAGAACATCGTCGAGATCAAGTTTGCCGTGCAGTACCGTCTCAACGACGCCCGCGCCTATCTGTTCGAGAGCCGCGACCCGGCCAGCGCCGTGGTGCAGGCCGCCGAGACCGCCGTGCGCGAGGTGGTGGGCAAGATGAAGATGGACTCGGCCCTGTCCGAGGAACGTGACCAGATCGCCCCGCGCGTGCGCACGCTCATGCAGACCATCCTGGACCGCTACAAGGTCGGTGTCGAGGTGGTGGGCATCAACCTGCAGCAGGGCGGTGTCCGCCCGCCCGAGCAGGTGCAGGCCGCCTTCGACGACGTGCTCAAGGCGGGCCAGGAACGCGAACGCCTCAAGAACGAAGCCCAGGCCTACGCCAATGACGTGGTGCCGCGTGCCGTCGGTACGGCCTCGCGCCTGAAGGAAGAGGCCGAAGGCTACAAGGCCCGTATCGTTGCCCAGGCCCAGGGTGATGCGCAGCGCTTCCGCTCCGTGCTGACCGAGTACCAGAAGGCACCGCAGGTCACCCGCGACCGGCTCTACCTAGAAGCCATGCAGGAGATCTACGGCAACGTGACCAAGGTGCTGGTCGAGACGCGCCAGGGCTCCAATCTGCTTTACCTGCCGCTGGACAAGATCATGCAGCTCGGTGGCGACGAGGCCGCCGCTGCGACCCTGCAGGGGCAGGCACCGGCACCGCAGTCCACGGCACCCGCGCCCTCGGTCAACGACCCGCGCTCCCGCCTGAACCAGCGCTCGCGCGACCGCGAAACCCGCTAAGGAGTACAGAACATGAACCGGGTTGGATTCATCCTTTCCTCATTGCTGGTGCTCCTGGCGCTGGTCAGCTCCATGCTTTTCGTCGTCGACCAGCGCCAGTTCGGCGTGGTCTACGCCCTCGGCCAGATCAAGGAAGTCATCACCGAGCCTGGCCTCAACGTCAAGCTGCCGCCGCCCTTCCAGAACGTGAGCTACATCGACAAGCGCCTGCTCACGCTGGACAGCAGCGACACCGAGCCCATGCTGACGGCCGAGAAGCAGCGTGTGGTGATCGACTGGTATGTGCGCTGGCGCATCAGCGAGCCCACCGACTACATCCGTAACGTGGGCCTGAACGAGGCCGCCGGCGCCAACCAGCTCAACCGCGTGGTGCGCAACGCCTTCCAGGAAGAGATCAACAAGCGCACCGTCAAGGAACTGCTCTCGCTCAAGCGCGAGGCCCTGATGAACGATGTCAAGGACGAGGTGCTCAAGGCCGTGCGCGGCGAGAAGCCCTGGGGCATCGACGTGGTCGACGTGCGCATCACCCGCGTGGATTACGTCGAGGCCATCACCGAATCGGTCTACCGCCGCATGCAGGCGGAGCGCACCCGCGTGGCCAATGAGCTGCGCTCCACCGGTGCCGCCGAGGGTGAAAAGATCCGCGCCGACGCCGACCGCCAGCGTGAGGTGACGGTGGCCAATGCCTACCGCGATGCGCAGAAGATCAAGGGCCAGGGCGATGCCCAGGCCGCCGCGGCCTATGCCGAGGCCTTCGGTCGCGATCCGCAGTTCGCGCAGTTCTACCGCAGCCTGGAGGCCTACAAGTCCAGCTTTGCGAGCAAGAACGACGTGATGGTGCTCGACCCCAATGGCTCGGAGTTCTTCAAGGTCTTCCGCGGCGGCGCGGCACCCCGGAAATAAGATCGCATGAGCGTGCACGGCCGTTCCGAAGCGCTCATGCCTCAGTGCGTAGCGCTGGGCTAGCCTGATGGACAGCGACGCCTTCTGGCTGGCCATGGCCCTCGTCCTCGTGATAGAGGGCCTTTTTCCTCTCATCTCGCCCGGCGGCTGGCGCCGCATGTTCAGCCAGATCCTCCAGCTCAACGATGGCCAGATCCGTTTCTTCGGCCTGCTGAGCATCCTGGCGGGGCTGGCCTGGGCCTGGTGGCAGTTGGCCTGACACCGACGAACAGATCTACGGCGCTCTGTCCGCCTTGCGCTCGGGCCGCTCGCTGCGATTTCTTCGCGAGTTTGAACCGCAGGCGGGGAGGCGGGGCCGGGAGTCCTCGCGCGACCCGGTAAAATCACGTTTTTAACAGCTCCCCCTTTTCCCATGTCCGCCTGGCTCCTGCCGGATCACATCG
>JAIERT010000056.1 GCA_019746735.1 Burkholderiaceae bacterium
CGCTATAATTTGAGGCTTGAAACGCGGGAATAGCTCAGTTGGTAGAGCGCAACCTTGCCAAGGTTGAGGTCGAGAGTTCGAGACTCTTCTCCCGCTCCAATTTCCTCGTCCCTATGTTCGCCCGGGTGTGTCCCGGCGCCGGGGGTGATGCCTTTTGCATGACAATGCAAGGGCGGCATGGCCTCGATGGTGAAATTGGTAGACACAGCGGACTTAAAATCCGCCACTTCCAGAAATGGGGTGTGCCGGTTCGATTCCGGCTCGAGGCACCATCATCCCCGTGATCCATGCTGCTGGGCGAACGCAACCGCGGCGATGACGCAGCATTGAGAGTACGACATGGCCAGCTACAACGCTCCTTTTGAAATCCACGTGCATGGGCAGATACTGCTGCGTCCCGACGTCGGCTTCAGCCAGTTGCAGGATGCGCTCAAGCCGCTGTGGAAATACGCCGGTGCACGCACCCTGGCCGATGGCGCCCACAGCCACTACGAAGACGAACCAGGTATCCGCTTCGACGCCCCCGAGCACTCCTTGCAGCTGTGCTGGACGGTGCTGGGCGACGAGGATTTCCGCCAGTCGCTCGACGAGATGTGCATGAACCTCAACGAACTCTCCCAGGCCGGGGCTGCGATCGAGGTGACCTTCTACGACACCGAGTTCGACGAGGAGGAGGCCGAGCCGGGCACCGAGTCACGCGACGACTTCATGATGCTCTTTGTCGGGCCCACCCCGGCTGCCATCATGCAGGTGCAGCGGGATCTGCTGGTGCAGGACGTGATCAATCTCATGGAGCGGCATTTCGATGCCGCCGAGCTCGGTGGTGTCGTCAGCGAGATCGACCGTCTGTTCGGTGACCGTTTTGACGCCCTGGTCAGCTCGCTCGAGATCGGCAAGCCCCCGCGAGGTTCGGGCGGCGGGCATGGCGGCGGCCATGGTGGTGGCCGAAAACCGCGACATTTGCACTGATTTCCCGTTTCTCGGTGTCCTGCGCCGGCCCGGCGCGTAAGCTGCGTGCTACTATTTTCATAGTTGATATGCCACGCAAGGATCCGCCATGAACACGGCTGCCACCGCCAAGCCTGCCGCCGCCCGCCCCACCGGGCGGCCGGAGAAGCTGCGCCTGGGTGATGTGCTGGTCCAGCAGCGGCTGATCTCGCAAGAGCAACTGCTGCAGACGCTGGAGCTCCAGCAGCAGACCGGCAAGAAGGTCGGACGCCTGCTGATCGAAAGCGGCGTCATCACCGAGGAGCTGCTGGCCGACGCCCTCGCGCGCCAGCTGCGCGTGCCCTTCATCAACCTCAAGACGTTTCCCTTCCGTGCCGACGTCGTCAAGCTGATGCCGGAGTCTGTCGCCCGGCGTTTCCGCGCCCTGGTGCTGGAGGACAAGGGTGACAGCCTGCTGGTGGCCATGGCCGATCCACTGGATCTGTTTGCCTACGATGAGATCACGCGCCTGCTCAAGCGCAACATCAGCATCGCCGCGGTACCCGAGAGCCAGCTGGCCCTGGCCTGTGACCGTCTCTATCGCCGCACCGAAGAGATCAGCGGCCTGGCCCGCGCGCTCGAGAAAGACCTGGGAGATGCGGTCGACTTCGGCGAACTGACGGCCTCGGCCGGTGCCGAAGGCGCGCCGGTGGTGCGTCTGCTGCAGTCCCTGTTCGAGGATGCGACCCAGGTCGGCGCCTCCGACATCCACATCGAGCCATTGGAGTCGGGCCTGCAGATCCGCGTGCGGGTGGACGGCGTGCTGCAGACCCAGACCCAGGCGGAAAAACGCATCGGTGCCGCCCTGGCCCAGCGCATCAAGCTCATGGCGGGGCTGGACATTTCCGAGAAGCGCTTGCCGCAGGATGGCCGCTTCAGCGTGCGCCTGAAGGATCAGACCATCGACGTGCGTCTGTCCACCATGCCCAGCACCTATGGCGAATCGGTGGTCATGCGTCTGCTGAGCCTCGATGGCGGTGTACGCCAGCTTGGCAGCGTGGGCATGCCGGCGGCGATGCTCCGGCGCTACCGCCAGCTGCTGGGCCGGACCTCGGGGCTGATCCTCGTCACGGGGCCGACGGGCTCGGGCAAGAGCACGACGCTGTATGCCTCGCTGGCCGAGCTCAATTCGGCCGAGCTCAAGGTCATCACGGTTGAGGACCCGGTCGAATACCGTCTGCCGGGCATCACCCAGGTGCAGGTCAATGACAAGATCGATCTGACCTTCTCCAAGGTGCTGCGCAGCACCCTGCGCCAGGACCCCGATGTGATTCTCGTGGGTGAAATGCGTGACGCCGAGACCGCCGAGATCGGCCGGCGCGCCGCCATCACCGGCCACCTGGTCTTCTCCACCCTGCACACGCGCGATGCAGCCAGTACGCCCTTCCGCCTCCTGGACATGGGTGTGCCAGCCTACATGGTGGCCACTTCCCTGCAGGCCGTGATTGCCCAGCGTCTCGTGCGCATCAATTGCGAAGTCTGCAGCGAGCCCCATGAGCCCGATGCCCAGGAGCTTGCCTGGCTGTCGGGCCTGCTGCAGCCGGGCGAGCGTATCCAGGCCTCGAAAGGCCGCGGCTGCTCGGCCTGCAATGGCACGGGCTACACCGGCCGCCAGGGCGTCTACGAGATGCTGGAGATGGACGCCGAGCTGACCCAGTCCGCCAGCCGGTCCGATCCGGCCGCTTTCCTGCGTGCTGCGCGCGAGCGCCTGGCTGGCCAGACCCTCACCCACCACGCGCTTGAACTCGTGCGCCAGGGCCGTACCTCGCTGACCGAGGCCATGCGGGTGGGCTACGACCTCGAAGACTAGACCCGGCAATGACGATCTATGCATGGCGCGGCCGTAACAGCCTGGGGGATCTGATCAAGGGCGAACTGGACGCGGTGTCGGAAGACGCCGTGGCCGACCAACTGCTGAGCCTGGGCCTGGTGCCTGTGCACATCGCGCCAGCCCCCCAGGTCCAGACCCGCGAGAACTGGTGGGACCAGCTCTCGCGCCGCCCCATCGTCATCGAGGACGTGCTGATCTTCTCGCGCCAGATGTACACCCTGAACAAGGCCGGTGTGCCCATCCTGCGGGCCTTTGCCGGCCTGCAGTCGTCGACCGACAAGCCTGCCATGGTCGACGTGCTCAAGGATGTGCGCGCCAGCCTGGATCAGGGGCGGGACATGGCCACGTCACTGGCGCGCCACCCCAAGGTGTTCGGTCCTTTCTACGTCGCCATGGTGCGCGTCGGAGAAATGACAGGCAAGCTGACCGAGGTGTTCCTGCGTCTGGCCGAGCATCTGGAGTTCGAGCGCGATACCCGTGCCCGGATCAAGCAGGCCATGCGCTACCCGAGCTTCGTCGTGATCGCGATGCTGATCGCCATCGTCATCATCAATCTCTTCGTGCTGCCGGTGTTCGCCAAGGTCTTCGCCGGCTTCAACACCCAGCTGCCCCTGATCACGCGTGGCCTGCTCGGGTTCTCCGGCTGGATGATCACCTGGTGGCCGGCGCTGCTGGCCCTGGCAGCCGCCCTGGTCGTCGGCCTGCGGGCCTACCTGCAAAACCCCGAGGGGCGCTACAACTGGGACCGCCGCAAGCTGAACCTGCCGATTGTCGGCCCCATCATCCTCAAGGCCACACTGGCGCGCTTCGCGCGCAGTTTCGCCCTCTCCAGCCAGGCCGGGGTCCCGCTGGTCCAAGCCCTGGCCGTCGTGGCCCAGACGGTGGACAACGCCTATATCGCGTCACGCATCGAGCAGATGCGTGCCGGTATCGAGCGCGGCGAGAGCATCTCCCGCTGCGCTGCGGCGACCGGGGTTTTCACGCCTGTGGTGCTGCAGATGATGACGGTGGGTGAGGAGACCGGCGAACTGGATGCCCTGCTGTTCGAGATTGCCGAGATGTACGAACGCGATACGGACTACGCCATCAAGGGCCTGTCCTCGGCGATCGAGCCGGTGCTGCTGGTCTTTATTGGTGTCCTGGTCCTGCTGCTGGCCCTGGGCGTCTTCCTGCCGCTGTGGAACCTGGGACAGGCCGCCATGGGGCGGGGCGGTGGCTGAAGCCGCTGAAAGCGCCGTTGCCTGTGACCTTTTCCACACGGCAGTCGACCCGGAATGCGATCCAAAGGGCCATCGGACCTATACTACGAAACGGATAGCGGACCGTTCTGGAGCCGCACAACTGGCAACCTAGACCTGAATGGAGTCTGATATGAAACAGCAACGTGGCTTTACCCTGATCGAACTGGTGATGGTGATCGTGATCCTCGGTATCTTGGCAGCTGTGGCGATTCCGAAGTTTGTCGATCTCAGCTCGGAGGCACGCACGGCGGCAGCCGATGGTGTTGCTGGAGCAGCCGCATCCGCAATGGCAATCAATTACGCGGGTTGCGCAGCGGTTAACAACGCTGTGACAGCGAACAAGTGTGTTCAGGTCTCTACCTGCGCAGGTGTGACAGGCCTGGTCCAGGGTTTCAACACGGCCACGTACACCGTGGGCGGCGCCGATCCGGGTGCTACGAACGGCGCCACCAGCACCTGCACGGTGTCGACGGTGTCGACGCCCGTGATCACTCGCAACTTCACGGGTATTGCCGCTGGCAACCCTTGATCGGCGCTTTCATCAGTGGTGGGTAAAGGCCGCGCTAAGCGGCCTTTTGTTTTGGGGTGTAGCTCGTTCGCGATGGTCAGGCTGTCGCAAGTGTCTGACGCCATCATGGATTCCGCCAATTAGTCACGCAAATGCGGGCCGAGGACAGCACGCAGAGTTCCACAGCTATTAAAAGCAGAGCAGAATAGCGACTATGCTGGCAACTTCACCAGCCAAACTTACATGACGTTGGACCTTCTGTATTCCTCACCTTTTGCCCAAGTTGCGAACGGGGGAGCGTTGTGCGCCTGACCCTGCCGCGTTTCGGCCGTCGCGCCCGTCAGACCGAGCAGCTGGTGCTGGCCTGGGACGGCCGTGCCCTGGCCTATGTCCAGGCGCGTCAGGAAGCGGCGGACCGGTATCGCGTGCAGCGCTTCGGGGTACTGCGTGCAGAGGGGGACAAGCCGGGTGAAGATCTGGCGCGCCAGCTGACGGCTGCCGGTCTGCGTGGCAAAGCGGTACGAGCCATGCTGCGAACGGAGCAGTACCAGATGCTGCAGATCGATGCCCCGGCCGTACCGCCGGAGGAACTCAAGACAGCGGCACGCTGGCAGATCCGTGACATGGTCAACATGCACCTCGACGACCTGACGCTGGACGTGCTCAAGGTGGGGGATGAACGGGTGCGTGCTTCGGGTAGCATCTTTGTCGTCGCCGCGCCCAATGCCGTGATCCGTGGTGTGATGGAGACGGCCCAGGCTGCGCGCTGCAGCGTGGACGTGATCGACATCCAGGAACTCGCCCAGCGCAATCTGCAGTCGGCGCTGGCCCGTCGTGCCGGGGCCTCGGAGCGCGCCCATGCAGCCATCGTCATGAGCGACGACCAGATGGCCTTGCTCACGATCTGTGCGCACGATGAGCTGTTCTACACCCGCCGCATTGATCTCGGCGCCGGGTTCATGCAGGCCCCGTGGGGCGGATCGTCTGCCACGGCGCAGGGTGAGGGCGGCGAGATCCCGCTGGCGCAGGAAGATGAACGGGCGCAGCGCCTGGTGGTCGAGATCCAGCGTTCGCTCGATCTCTGGGACCGCACCTGGCCCATGCTGGTGCTGGACCGCATCGGAGTGCAGGCCGGCACGCGCACGGCCGAGATGGCCCAGTGGCTGAGCCGTGATCTGGGGCACAGCGTGACGCCGCTGGATGCCAGCCCTCTGTTCCCGGGCTTCGAGGGTGGCAGCGAGGTGGATCGCCGGCTTTGCTGGCCGCTGCTGGGGGTCTTGCTGCGCAGTGAGGGCCGCCAGCCCTGAGGACGACCGCCATGCCCCAGCAAATCAATCTCTGCAACCCTGTCTTTCTGGTCCAGAAGCGTTACTTCTCGGCGGCCACGATGGCGCGCGCCCTGGGCGTGTTCCTGCTCTTGGGCGGCTTGCTTTCGGCCTACTGGGGCTGGGCGCTGGAGGCGCTCAATGCTGGCTACCAGCAGTCGGCTGCGAGCAGCCAGCGCGAGATCGAACGTCTGCAGGCCGCCATCCAGGCGCGCCGCGCCGCGACCGGTCCGGCCGATGCCGCGGCGGTGCAGGAGCTGGAGACCCGCAAGACCGAGCTGCAGCAGCGCGAACTGCTGCTGCGCGAACTCAAGCGCGGCCTGCTGCGCGAAGGCCAGGGCCATGCGGCCCGCCTGCAACTGCTGGCGCGCAGCATCCCGCCCCAGGCCTGGGTGACCGAAGTCAAGGCGGACGACCTGCGCCTGGAGCTCAGCGGCTATACGCTGGAGCCGGCGGCACTCAATGGCTGGGTGGCACGGCTGTCCGACAGCCCGCTGCTCGAAGGGCAGCAGCTCTCACTGGTCAAGGTCGAGCGCGTCAAGCCTGAGGCCGGCGTCGCCGGCCCGGTGGCGGCCGTCGCCGTGGCCGGGCCGCTGTGGTCCTACACCCTGGTGACGGCCTGGAGCCCTGCGGTCACCTCGGGAGGCAAGCCATGAAGGCCTGGTGGACCCGCCTGGCGGCACGTATCGACGCACTGAGCCTGCGCGAGCGCGTATTCCTTTTCGCCACGCTCATCATCCTGTCCATGCTGCTGGCCGAGGCCTTGTGGCTGGGTCCGACGCAAGCCCTGCATCAGCAGCTCACGCAGCGCGTGGCGGCGCAGGCCGGCGAGGTGCAGCGTCTGCAGCAGGAGCTGGACGGCATGGGCGCGCAGACCGGCCCCGGCCAGCAGGTTCGTGACGAACTGGCCCAGGTCCGTGAGCGTCTGGAGCTGGTGAACCGCGAGATCGCGCAACTGCCCCAGGGGCAGGCCGATGGCACACCGCTGACCAAGGTGCTGGTGCATTTCCTGCGCCGACATGAAGGCCTGGTACTGGTGCGCACGGCCACGCTCGAATCGTCCAGGTTGGGCACAGCCCTGGGCAGTGATGCACAGGTGCTGGAGTCCGTGCTGGGCTTCAGACGTCAGGGCCTGGAGCTCACCGTGGCCGGCAGCTACCACGAGCTGGCCCGTTATGTGGAGACGCTGGAGCGCGCCTTGCCCGCGCTGCGCTGGGGCACCCTGCGCATGAACAGCCAGGGTCAGCCGGCCGAGCTGACCCTGCAGGTCTGGCTGCTGGGAGGCACGTCATGAACCGCTGTGCGCTGATTCTGCTGCTGGGCCTGCTGCCCCTGTCCGCAGGGGCCCAGAGCCTGCGCGACCCGACCCTGCCCCCGGGCACAGGCTCGGTGAATGCCGCCACCGCAGCGCGCACCGGCGCACCGAGCTGGTCCGTCATCGTGGTCGACGGCCGTCGGCACGTGGCTGTCGGTACCCGGCTGTATGCCGAGGGCCAGATGATCGACCGGGCCCGGGTGGAGCGCATCACCGAGACCGAGATCTGGCTGCGCGAAGGCCAGGCCCTGCGCAAAGTTCCCCTTTATGCCGGCGTTCAGCGGCGCAGCCTACCGGCGGCGCCTTGAACCGCACATTCCTACACATGACAATGGCAACACCATGATGGCAACGACACCCCCCCGACCCCACCGCTGGTACCGACTGACCGGACTGCTGCTGTGTCTGGGCCTGCTGGCTGGCTGCGCCGAACGGCCGCGCCGCACCCCCGACATGGCGGAAGCGATCCGTACCGAGATCGCGCCGGCTGCGGCCGCCGCGGCGAACGGTGCCGTGCCTGCGCGTGTCAGCGATGCCCTGGCCGAACCGGCGCCGCCGGCCGTCGTGGTGCCGCCCGAGCCGCGCCTGGACCTGCTGGTCAACAACGCCAGCGCACGTGAAGTCTTCCTGGCCCTGGTGGCCGACACCCGCTACAGCATGCTCATGCACCCGGAGGTGACGGGCAGCATCTCTGTGACGCTGCGTGGTGTCACCGTCAAGGAGGCCCTGGAGTCCATCCGTGATGTCTATGGCTATGACTTCCGCATGGAGGGCCGCCGCATCACCGTCTACGCGCCGACCCTGCAGACGCGCATCTTCACGCTCAACTACCCGCACGCCCAGCGCGTGGGCCGCAGCGAATTGCGCGTGTCCTCGGGTGCCGCGCTCTACAGCTCCGGCACGGGCGGAGTCCCGGGCGCGGGGGTGCCAGGGGCCGTCCCCGGCAGCGGCGTGACCACGCCGGGGCAGACGGCGCGGCAGGCCGAGAGCAGCCGCATCTCCACCGATTCCAAGTCCGACTTCTGGGCCGAACTCTCCGATGCCGTGCGCGGTCTGGTGGGGCGCGGCGAGGGCCGCAACGTGGTGATCAGCCCGCAGGCCGGCATCATGGCCGTGCGCGCCATGCCCGACGAGCTGCGCCAGGTGGACCGTTTCCTCAAGGCCACGCAGGTGGCGGTGGAGCGCCAGGTCATGCTGGAGGCCAAGATCGTCGAGGTCGAGCTCAACGAAGGCCAGCAGAGCGGCATCAACTGGGGCGCCTTCAGCTCCTCGGGCAACCGCGGCATCGGTGTGATCGGTGGCGGGGTCACGAGCAGCAATGCCCTCCTGTCCACGGTGCAGCCCGCATCCGGCGTCAATCCTGTTCCGGTACCCTCCATCGCTGCCGGCGGCGGCATCTTCGGCCTGGCGCTGCAGACCAGCCAGTTCGGAACGGTGATGGGTTTCCTCGAGTCGCAAGGCGATGTCCAGACCCTGTCCAGCCCGCGCGTGGCCACGCTCAACAACCAGAAGGCCGTGCTGAAGGTCGGCAACGACGACTACTTCGTGACCAACGTCACCGGCGGTACCACGACGAGCAGCGGCGTGGTCGGCGTGGCCGGCAGCACGACCCTGCCCACGCTCACGCTCACCCCCTTCTTCTCGGGCATTGCGCTGGACGTGACGCCACAGATCGACGACGCCAACAGCATCATGCTGCACATCCATCCTGCGGTGACCTCGGTGACCGAGAAGACCAAGCAGGTCGATCTGGGCGATATCGGCACCTACCGCCTGCCGCTGGCGTCGAGCACCGTCAACGAGACCGACACCATGGTGCGCCTGCAGGACGGCAACATCGCGGCCATCGGGGGCCTGATGCAGCAGTCGGCCAGCCGCAGCGCTTCTGGCGTGCCCGGAACCACGGCCGAAGGCAATCCATTCGGCTTCCTGCTCGGCAACCGCGCCAGTGCGGCGCGCAAGAAGGAAATCGTGGTGCTGATCAAGCCCACCATCATCCGCTCCCCGCAGGACTGGGAAGCCATCACCGAGCGCTCGCGTGCTGCGCTGGAGGACATCGATGCCTCGCGCCGCAAGGTGATCAGGCTCGACGGCTCCAGTCCGGAGCCGGCGCCTCAACCCGCGACGCGCTGAGCAATGTACCTGCGGCACTTTTCCCTGCGTGAACTGCCGTTCTCCATCACGCCCGACCCCGCCTTCTTCTACCCGCACGAAGGCGCGCAGGCTGCGCTCAACACCCTGCTGATCGCCCTGCGCAGCGGCGAGGGCTTCCTCAAGATCGTGGGGGAGGTCGGCTGCGGCAAGACCCTGCTGTGCCGCCAGCTCCTGCGGGCCCTGCAGGACGATTTCGTCACCGCCTACATCCCCAACCCTGACATGGGGCCGGACGATCTGCTGATGGCCCTGGCCCGGGAACTCAACGTCACGCTCGAGCCGCCCTTGTCCCGGCATCAGGTACTGACCCGCCTGCAGGAGGTCCTGCTGCGTCACGCCGAAGCCGGTCGACCGGTGCTGGTGTGCATCGATGAAGCCCAGGCCACGCGCATGGCCACGCTGGAGAGCCTGCGCCTGCTCTCCAACCTCGAGACCGAGAAGCGCAAGCTGCTGCAGATCGTGCTCTTCGGCCAGCCGGAGCTCGACGAGATCCTGGCCCGGCCGCAGATCCGCCAGCTGCTGCAGCGCATCACCTTCAGCGAGTACCTGGGCGGCATGCGGCCCGAACGCGTCGGTCCCTATCTGGCGCACCGCCTGGCGGTGGCCGCCGAGGATGGGCTGACCGACATACGTATCTTCGAACCCGAGGCCGCAGCGGCGCTGGCCCGCTACAGCCGCGGCGTGCCGCGTCTGCTCAATGTGCTGGCGCACAAATGCCTCTTGCTCGCCTTTGGCGAGAACGTCAGGCGCGTGCAGGCGCACCATGTCGAGCTGGCTGCTGCCGATACGCCGGGTGTTGCCATGCCGCGCAAACGCTGGTGGCAGCGCCTGCGCTGGGGCACAGGGGCACCCAACACCAGGACAGGGGAAATTTCGTGAGCGTCATCAACAAGATGCTGCGTGATCTCGACGCACGCCGCGGCGAGGCCCGCCTGCCGGATCTGCCGCAAGCGGCCATACCCGCAGCCATGGATGGGACGGCCAGCGTGGGTGCGCCCGCCGGGCAGCGCGCTCGCCGGTGGGGGCTGGGGCTGGTGATGCTGGTGGTGTTGGCCGGTACGCTGGCCTGGTATCTGCACGCCACACAGGCCGTGGTGCCGCCCCCGCTGCAGGCGGCAGCCCCTGCTGTCGTGCCTGCTGCGGCTCCGGTGGCCGCCCATGCTGAAGCTGCACCGCCTGCGTTGCCACAGGCTGCCGTGCAGGCGTCACCCGGGCCCGCCATGGAGCCGCAGGCCGCGGCCGCCGAGCCGCCGTCCGCAAGCGAGCCACCCGCGCCCGCCGAGCCTGCGGCGCCGCGCAAGCAGCGGCGCCGCAGCGAGTTTGCCGAGACGGCGTCAACCCCGCCAGCTACAGAGGCAGAACGTCCGCGCCGGCGCAGCCGCGCTGTCGGCGAGGCGGTGCCGGCATCCCCAGGCGCTCCGGCGCCTGCTGCGAGCCCGGCGCCAGTGCTGACCGATGGGGCCTCGCCCACGGCAACCCAGCGTCGCCAATCTGCAGCCCAAGAGACGCTGGCCCAGGCCCAGTCCCTGTGGGATGCCGGATCGCGCGAGGCCGCTCTGCAACTCGTACGCGATGCCGTGCAGGTCGCGGAGCGTGCACCGTCCGCCGACACGGCGCTGTTGGCGCAGCTGGTGCGGGAGCAGGTGCGCATGGAGCTGGCGCTCGGGCGTCCCGGCCCGGCGCTGGCGGTGCTGACGCGGCTGGAGCCAGCGCTGTCGGGCCAGGCCGATCTGTGGGCTGTGCGCGGCAATGCCGCCCAGCGTCTGGGCCGGCACCAGGAGTCGGTGCAGGCCTATCTGGCGGCCTTGCAGTTGCGCCCCGGTGAGCCGCGCTGGATGTTGGGTGCAGCCGTCTCCCTCGCAGCGCTGGGGCAGCTCGAGGCCGCGGCGCAGCAGGCCGAACAGGCGCGTGCGCTCGGGCCTGTCAGCCCCGAGGTGTGGACCTATCTGCGGCAGGCCGGTGTTCCTCTGCGCTGAGCCCCCGTTCTGTATCCGAGGGCCAGCGACACGCCAGTAGAATGGGGCGGGGCTGCAGCGCTGCGCGCGGGCTTACACACTGATCATGCTCAAGCGCATCCGCGTCGAACAACTGCTGTTGGGAATGCACATCAAGGAGTTCTGCGGCTCCTGGATGGAACACCCATTCTGGCGCAGCGGTTTCGTACTCAAGGACCCCAAGGATCTCGAGCGCATCCTGGCCAGCAGCATTCAGGAGGTCTGGATCGACAGCAGCAAGGGCCTGGATGTACCGGCGGGCGTGAGCGCCGTCTCCGTAGCCCAGTCCGAAGCCCAGGTGGAACAGGAGCTGCAGGTTGCAGCGCAGTCCCAGCGCCAGACCGGGGCGGTGAGCGTGGCCGTCGAACTGGAGCGTGCAGCGCAGATCTGTCGCCAGTCCAAGCAGGCGGTGATCACCATGTTCCAGGAGGCGCGCATGGGCAAGACGGTGGATGCCACCGACGCCCAGCGTCTGGTGGATGAAATCTCAGACTCCGTCGCGCGCAATGCCAGTGCCCTCATCAGCCTGGCGCGCTTGAAGACCGCCGACGACTACACCTATATGCATTCCGTGGCCGTCTGCGCCATGATGATTGCGCTGGCGCGCCAGCTGGGGCTGGATGAGGCCCAGACGCGTTCGGCCGGGGTGGCCGGCCTGTTGCACGACCTCGGCAAGGCGCGTATGCCCATGGAGGTTCTCAACAAGCCGGGCAAGCTCACGGAGGCCGAGTTCGGCATCATGAAAAGCCATCCGGTCGAAGGGCACCAGATGCTGCTGGCCGTGGGCAATGTGGACCCCATCACGCTGGACGTGTGCCTGCACCACCACGAGAAGACGGACGGCTCGGGTTACCCCAAGGGGCTCAAGGGGGACGAGATCAGTCTCTTTGCCAAGATGGGCGCGGTCTGCGATGTCTACGATGCCATCACCTCCAACCGGCCTTACAAGGCGGGCTGGGACCCGGCCGAGTCCCTGCGCAAGATGGCCGAGTGGGCCAACGGGCATTTCGACCACCAGGTGTTCCAGGCTTTCGTCAAGAGCCTGGGCATCTACCCCATCGGCTCGCTGGTGCGTCTGGGCTCGGGGCGTCTGGCTGTGGTGGTGGAGCAGTCGAGCCGCTCGCTAACCATGCCCCTGGTCAAGGTCTTCTACTCCACCAGGTCCGATCTGCGCATCCCGCCCGAGCTCATCGATCTCTCGGCGCCGGGCTGCAACGACAAGATCGCCGGCCGGGAGGACCCGGCCAGATGGAAATTCCCGGACCTCGATGAGCTCTGGTCAGGCCTGCCCAACCACTCCTGGTAAGAGGCGGCATCGGAGCTCACCCTAGCGGCGCCGGTACTGGGTGGCGCCGAACATCATCTCGCGCGCCTTGTCGTCCACCAGCGGCTTGCGCTGGTCGGCCAGCACCTGCACGCCGCGCTGCACGGCCGGCCGCGCAGCAATCTCGTCGAACCAGACCTTGAGCCGCGGGTAGTCGGCCCAGTCTATGCCCTGGTTCTGCCAGCTGCGCAGCCAGGGGAAGATGGCGATGTCGGCGATGGTGTACTCTTCGCCCGCGATGTAGCGATGGGTGCTGAGCTGCTTGTCCATCACACCGTAGAGGCGCTTGGCTTCGTTGGTGTAACGGTTGATCGCATACCCGATCTTCTCGGGCGCGTAGATGCGGAAATGGTGCGCCTGACCCAGCATGGGACCGACGCCCCCCATCTGGAACATCAGCCACTGCAGCACCTCGTACTTGGCGCGGTCGGTCTTCGGCAGGAACTTGCCGGTCTTGGCCGCGAGGTAGAGCAGGATGGCGCCGGACTCGAAGAGCGAGATCGGCTGGCCGTCCGGGCCTTCGGGGTCCACGAGGGCCGGGATCTTGTTGTTGGGGCTGATCTTGAGGAAGTCGGGCTGGAACTGGTCGCCGGCACCGATGTTGATGGGGTGCACGCGCCAGTCACGCCCCAGCTGCAGGCCGCACTCCTCCAGCATGATGTGGACCTTGTGGCCGTTGGGCGTGGCCCAGGAATAGACGTCGATCA
>JAIERT010000217.1 GCA_019746735.1 Burkholderiaceae bacterium
TCGGGCTCGCCAGCGAGGGCAGCTTTGCGGCCGATCCCTGGACCGGGATGTTCGCCTGGAACGTGGAGATGGTGGTCTTGCTCGACGACCGGCTGGGTATCGAGGTGGTGGGCGTGGCCCAGGGTGCGGCGCGCAGCGCCCAGCTGCAGACAGTGGACTGGGTGGCGCTGGAGCAGTACGCGCAGCAGCAGGGCTTCCCCAATCACCAGCTGGTGCTGCGGCCTGCAGGCCCGGACGATCTGCGCCTGGACAAGGGGCTGGCCGACTGGGCCGCGCTGCGCGCGAGCTTCGAGCGCTGCCGCGCCGAGGCGGCCAACGGCCAGGTCTATGCCGAGAACGATCTGCGCGCCCACGCCAACCCCACACGCATGCAGCGCATAGCCGAGGCCACGCGGGATCTGCTGCAACGCCTGCAGACCGAGTGCCCCGCCTGCCATGCCCCGGGCTACGGCCTGATCGGGCGCGAGCCTGGCCTGCCCTGCCGCGATTGCGGCAGCCCCACGCAGACCTACCGCGCCGAGGTGCTGCAGTGCCCGGCCTGCCAGCACCGCGAGGTCCGGCCGCGCGGCGACCGGCAGTCCGCCGAGCCGGCGCAATGCGCCCACTGCAATCCCTGAGGTGCGCGGCGCCCGCACGTTAGACTGGCGGCCCCTTTTTGATCGGTCCGGCCCGAACGACATGTCCCACGCTTCCTCCCCTCCGCCGTCCCGGCCCGCCATACCCCCACCTCGTCGCAGCGATATGGTGCGACGCCTGGCGATCGTCCTGACCTGCGCCGCCTTGCTGGCCAGCCTCTGGTGGCTGGTCGAGCGTCGCATCGCCCTCGAACGCCGGCAGGCGCTGTCGGGGGCCCTGCAGTCCAGTGCGCAGCTCGCGGCAGCCTATGAGCAGCAGGTCTACCGCACGCTCAAGGCGGCCGAACAGGTGGCGGCCTTTGTGCGTGAGCAGTACCTGCGCCAGGGTGCGCGCGTGCCACTCTCCGCCTGGGTACAGCAGGGCGTGATCCGCGAATCCATGTTCCGGATCATCAGCGTGGTGGACGAGCGTGGCGAGATCGTCAGCAGTAGCCAGGCGACGGGCCGCGTCAACTACGCCGACCGCGATTTTTTCCGCCTGCAGCGCGAGAGCCAGGGCGACGCACTCTTTGTGAACCCGCCGGTGCTGGGGCGTGTCTCGGGCAGCTGGCAGGTGCCCATGTCGCTGCGCATCACGCGCGCCGATGGCAGCTTCGCCGGGGTGGTCGTGATGTCGGTGGACCCGGGCAACTTCACCGACTTCTACGGCGAGGCCGACCTGGGCGCCCGGGGCCTGCTCGAGCTCACGGGCCTGGACGGCGTGGTGCGGGGACGCAAGATCGGCCATGAGAGCCGCTTCGGCATGGATGCCAGACGCCTGCCATGGTTTCAGCAGCAGGCCACCCAACCACAGGGTGCGTTCCTCGACGACGGACAGGAGATCGATGGCGTGGCGCGCGTGCTGGGCTATCGCCGCATGGCGGGCTACCCGCTGCTGGTGACGGTGGGCACGGCCGTGGAGGACGCGCTGGCGCCTCTACGACAGCGCCACACCCGCTATCGGGTATGGATGTCCGGCATCAGCGTGCTCTTGCTGGTGCTCGTCGGCTTGTCGTTGCGCCGCCGCGCCTGAGCCAGAGCGCGGCTCAGAGCGCTGGCCGCAGCCGACAGCGTCCAGCAGAGCCAGGCCGACCAGGCCACGTGGCTCACGTAGTGCGCGCCGCGCAGCACCTGCGATAGTCCCAGGGCCAGACCGGCAGCGAGCGAGAGCCAGAGGGCGCGCCGCGCCCATGCCGGCCGCTTGCGGCGCCAGACGAAGTAGAGCGCGATGAAGGCAAAACCCGCCACCGCGTGACCGGAGGGGAAACAGTGCCCGGGCCCCAGGTCCCCCACGCTCCAGTCCCAGTGCGGGACGTAGCGCGCGCTGCCACCAAACTCCGCCAGGTCCCAGGGGCAGCTGGTCAGTGAGCTGCGCTTGAGCGCGGGCACCGCGCCCAGGTTGAGCAGCACGGCGCCGAACGCGCGCCAGCGCGGCGCAGGGTTGGCGCCGGCTTGCGGAGGGCGCGGCAGCAGGGCGTGCAGCAGCAGGGCCAGTACGCCCAATGCGGCCAGCAGTCGGCCGCCTTCGTGCAGCAGACCATAGGTCAGCCAGCTGTCGCGCCAGGGAAAGCCCCGGGCATGGGCGAGCGCCCGCGAGACCGGCAGGTCCAGCCCGCTGGCATCCCAGGCCAGCACGAGCAGCAAGGTGGTGAGCGTCAGGACGAGGTCGCCCGGAACGCGCCGCAAGGACCTCATGGTTGAGCCGGGACGAGCGCAGTGGCCCGCTGGCTGTGACAACCCGCACCGAGGTCCCAGGCGGGCTCATAGACCTTGCTCTGCACGTCTAGCAGGCCGAGCACGGTGTGGAACACATGGTCGTGCTGCGCCGGTGTCGCGGCGCGCTGGCGCAGGCAGGCCGGATCAAGACCGCCCGGCGCGGCCCAGCCCTGGGACCACCAGAGCGTCATCGGCACGCGGGTCTGTTCATCCGGCGCGATGGCATAGGGCATGCCGTGCAGGTACAGGCCTTTCTCGCCCAGCGACTCGCCGTGATCGGAGACGTAGAGCATGAAGCTGTCCACGCGCCCGGCGTGCGCCTGCAGCGTGCCGATGAGGCTGGCGAGCACGTGGTCGGTGTAGAGCAGGGCGTTGTCGTAGGCGTTGACGATCTCCTCGCGCGAACACAGGCGCAGGTCGTCACTCTGGCAGGCGGGCTGGAAGCGCGCGTAGGCCGACGGGTAGCGCCGGAAGTAGGAGGGCCCGTGGTTGCCCAGCATGTGCAGCACCCAGACCTGCGTGCCCGTGGCTTGTGCCAGGCGCGCGTCCAGCCCAGTCAGCAGGCCCTCGTCCAGGCAGCGGCCCTCGGCACAGAGACCCGGTGGGTTGAGCGCGGCCACGCTGTCCTGCGGCAAGCCGTCGCACACGCCCTTGCAGCCGGACTGGTTGTCGCGCCAGTGCACGGCCACGCCGGCCTGGGCCAGCAGGTGCAGCAGCGATTCGCTGCCGCGGATCCGTGTTTCGTCGTAGTCGCGCCGGCCCAAGGGGGCGAACAGGCAGGGCACCGAGACCTCGGTGTTGGTGCCGCAGCTCGTGACGGTATCCACATTCAGGACGGGCAGGCGCGCGAGTTCGGGTGTGGTCTGTCGTGCATAGCCCGAGAGGCCCCAGTTGGCGGCGCGCGCAGTTTCTCCCACCACCAGCACCAGCACCCGCGGGCGGGCAGCGGGCGCGGCCGCGAGCCGGGCCTCGGGGTCCAGCGGCAGGCGCGGCTGCAGGCTGCCACGCGATTCGTGGGCGAGCACCGAGCCCGCGGACCAGAGAAGGTTGGCCGGGGTGGCAAGGTAGCGGACCTCCCGGTGGTTGCGCATCAGCGAGGCCAGGGGCTGGAAGATGGCCATCAGCACGGCCAGCAGCAGCAGCACGGCGCCGCCGATCAGCACCGCGCGGCGCAGCAGGGCGCGGCGCCAGCCCTGCGGGGCGATCTGCACCTTGTGCAGCAGCAGCAGGGGCAGGCCGGCGTAGAGCAGCAGGTGCACGAGCAGCGCGCCCGACCAGAGCTCGCGCGCCTCGGCCACATCGGTGCGCAGCACATTGCGCACCATGGTCGGGTCGAGGTAGACACCGTAGGACTGCATGAACCAGCTGCCGGCCGCAGTGGCGAGGACAAGCAGGCTGAGCAGGGGCTTGACGGCGCGTCCCCAGGCCACCAGCGCGAGCAGCAGCACGTGCAGGCCGAACAGCCCGAGCGCCAGCGCGCCCAGGAAGCCCCAGGTCGCGCCTTCGCTCCAGTGACGGCCCTGGAGTGCGGCCTCGAAGAACAGGCTGTTGGCCGACAACACCCAGTACAGGCTCGCGAGCACGATGAGGTGCTCGACCGCAATGGGCCGCAGGCGCGGGCTGGCAGGGTTGAGGCTGGACATCCCCCGATTGCGCCTGCGCAGCCTGAAGCCGACCTGAAGAAAACGGTGGCCGGCATCTGCTATGGTCGCTGCCATCATGCGCTTGCTGCTGATCGAAGACGACGAAACCCTGGGCGGAGGCCTCGCTGACTTCCTGCGTGCCGACGGACATGTCGTCGACTGGTGCCGCAGCCTGGCCGCGGTGGACGCGCTGCGCGGCGAGCCCTTCGACGCTCTGCTGGTGGACTGGCAGTTACCCGACGGCTCGGGCCTGCAGTGGCTGCGCCAGCGCCGTGCGCATGGCGATGCCACGGCTGCGCTGGTGCTCACCGCGCGTGACCGCCTGCACGAGCGCATCGAAGGCCTGGACAGCGGGGCCGATGACTATCTGGTCAAGCCATTCGCCCCGGAGGAGCTGGCCGCACGGCTGCGCGCCGTGAGCCGCCGCCACGCCGGGGCCGCCACTTCACGCCGCCGTTTCGGCGAGGTGGACGTGGATCTGGGCGCGCGTGCGGCCTGGCGCGAGGGTGTGCGCGTGGACCTGACCGCGCGCGAGTGGGCGGTGCTGGAGGCGCTGGTGCTGCGTGCCGGGCGCATCGTGCCCAAGGCCGAGCTCGAGCGCCTGGTGCTGGGCTTCGAGGCCGAGCTGGCCAGCAATGCGCTGGAGGTCCATGTGTCGGCGCTGCGACGCAAGCTGGGTGCGACGCTGATTGATACGGTGCGCGGTCTGGGCTACCGCGTGACGGTGGACGCCTGATGACGCAAGCCTCGCCCTCGATCACCCGCCGGCTCGCGCGCACCCTGCTCGCGGGCGCGCTGCTGTGGAGCGTGGCCGTGTCGCTGGCGGTTTGGCTGGCGGTGCGTCACGAGGTGCGTGAGCTGCTGGACGACACCCTGCAGGGTGCGGCCGAGGCCATGCAGGCCACGCTGGACGACACACCGGACACGCCGCAGCCGCTGATCGCCGAGCCGGCGCGCGCCAGTGACCGCTATGCCTGGCAACTGGTGGATTACGCGGGCGGCGGTGCGCCGCGCCTGCTGCAGGCCTCGACGCGTGCGCCGCGACAGCCCTTCAGCGCCACGCCGCTGGCCGGCTTTGCCGACCGCCCGGGCTGGCGCGTCTACGGCGTGGCCGTGGAGGGCAGCGCCAAGGTGCTGTACGTGGCGCAGTCGCAGAACGAACAGATGGAGGCGGTGTGGGAGGTAGTCTTCGATGCTGCCCTGGCCACGTTGAGCGTGGCCCTGCTGATGTACCTGTGGCTGCGCCTGCGGGTGGCGCGCGAGCTGCTGCCGCTGCAGCACCTGTCGGAGCGCGTGCGTGGCCACGACCTGCTCGCGCCGGGCGCCACGCTGGGGCCAGCCGCACGCGAGGAATTGCAGCCCCTGCACCAGGCGCTGGACGAACTGGCCTCGCAACTGGCGCGTCGCCTGGCGCAGGAGCGCGCCTTCAGCGCCCATGCGGCCCATGCCCTGCGCACGCCGCTGGCCGGCATGGACGCCCAGCTGGCGGTGGCCTTGCGTGAGGCGCCCGAGGCCTTGCAGCCGCGGTTGCAGCGGGTGCGCGCCGCGGCCGACCGCCTGCAGCGTGTGGTGGTGGTCCTGCTGGCGCTGTTTCGCAGCGGGGTGGAACTGCGTCGCGAGACGGTGGCGCTCGACGCCCTGCTGTCGCGCCTGCCCGTGGAGGGCCTGGACGTGCAGGTGCCCGCGGACGCGTGCGTGGATGCCGACCCGGACCTGCTCGCGGCGGCCCTGCTCAATCTGCTGGACAACGCGGTGCGCCATGGCGCGCAGCGTGTGCAGATCAGCCTGCCCGCGCCGCAGCAGATCTTCTTGCAGGACGACGGTCCGGGTGTGAGCGAGGCGCATCGTCTGGCCCTGCAGGCGGCGCTGGTGCACGATGATCCCGAAGGCCCGACGGGGCTGGGCCTGGTGCTCGCGCACTGGGTGGCCCAGGCGCATGGCGGCCGCCTGCAGCTGCCGCACGCCGACAGCGGCTTTGCCGTTGTCCTCGAACTCGGGGGCACCGGGGATGCGCGGCTTGGCAGCCCCGCATCCCCGGCCTAAGATAGGCCGCACACCGAAACCCTGATTGGAGTCCTGCCATGTACAAGAACATTCTGTTGGGATACGACGGCTCGGCCTCGGGCCAGCGAGCGCTGCTGGACAGTCGCGAGGTCGCGCAGTGGAGCCAGGCCCGGCTCACGCTGGTCGCCGTGATGCCGCCGCCGATTGCGGCCATCGGCCCCGAAGGCGGGGTCTACGACGCGCGGCTCGAGGAGATCGAGAAGCAGCGTTACCAGGAGGTGCTCGACGAGGGCGTGCGCAAGCTGCGCGACAGCGGCCTGCAGGTCCAGGGCGAGGTGGTGGTGGGAGACCCGGTGCAGGAGCTTGCGCGCACGGCCGAGCGCATCGGGGCCGACCTCATCGTGGTCGGGCACAAGCACCTGGAGGGCTGGGCGGCGCGCTGGTGGCGCGGCTCGGTTTCCAAGGCCCTGATCGAGATCGCGTCCTGCAGCGTGCTGGTTGTGATCACGCGCTGAGCAGGCTCAGGCGCTCGGGCGCTGCGCGAAGCCTTCGAACACGGTGTCGGCCGGTAGGGGCTGCATGTCGACGGCCGTGACCCGGGCGCCGGGCGGGCCGCGCCGGGCCCAGAGGGTCAGGGCTTCGACGGCCGGGGTCGGACCGGCCAGCGCCGCTTCCACCGAACCGTCCGCGCGGTTGCGCACCCAGCCGGTCACGCCCAGCCGTTTCGCTTCCTGCGTCATGGACCAGCGGTAGCCGACGCCCTGGACCTGGCCCCGGATGGCGAGGTGGCGTGCCAGATGTGACATGCTGTGTGTGCTGGCGGCTGTTCAGGCCGCCAGGGCATCGACATCGGATTCGCTGGCCCATTCCACCGGGTCGTGCACCAGCACTTCCTGCAGCTGCAGACGCAGGGCCAGCGCGGCGACTTCGGGGTAGCTGTCGGCCAGCGCATGTTCCTCATAGTTCATCTCGCGGGCGCGACAACGCCAGGCGGCCATGTGCAGCATGGCCGCCAGTGGTTCGTAGCCGCTGCCCGGTGTGAAGGGCGTGTCGTGCTGCTCGACAACCCGGATCAGTTCCTGCGGCAGGTGCCAGGCGCGCGCGAAGCCGGCGCCGACCTGGGCGTAGGAGTAGCCGAGCAGGCGGTGCTCGGCCACGGCCCGGTCGGGCGCGAAGATGTCGTAGTGCTGGTTGAGCAGGGTCATCTGCTGGGGCAGGCTGCGTTGCATGACCAGCTCGCCGAGCGCGTGGACCAGGCCCACGGTGTGCGGCGAGGCGCTGGACTGGCGCAGCAGGCTGGCCCGGCTGCGGGCCAGCTGCCGCATCAGCCGCGCGGTGTTGAGGCTGTAGCGCCAGAACTGGCGCATGTCGACCGCGCCCACTCGGCGAAAGGCGCTCGCGACGGCCGCGAGCATGAGCATCTCGCGCACCTCGCCCAGGCCGAGCACGGCCAGGGCCTGGGGGACGGTGCCGATGCGCTGGCTCAGCTGGTAGCGCGCCGAATTGGCCAGCTGCAGCAAGCGTGCCGTCATCACGGGCTCGTCGGTCAGCAGGCTGCTGACGCGCATCAGATCCGGCGCCTCCTGCTCCAGTTCATTGAGCACGAGGGCGATGACGCGGGGAATGCTGGGCAGGGCCCCGGGGGTTTCGAGCAGGTGCTGGAGGTTCATGGGCGTGTCGCAATCGAGGGGCATGATAGACGCAGCTGCTGCAGGACCAGGCCAGGATGGCCCCACAACAGGCGGGGGGCAGCTGCCGTCGCTAAGCTGCATTCCATGGCCGAGATCCACATCCACCGCGTCCACGGGCTGGCCTGGGACGCAGCCCTGGGCCTGGCCCAGGGCTGGCAGATCCAGGCCGAGCAGGAATGGGGGCTGCACTGCACGACCGCGTCGGACGAGGGTCAGCAGCTCATCGCCTTCGAGCGCCCGGGGCTGCAGGGCCGGCTGCGGGTCAGCCGCGAGGCCTTCGAGCTGCAACTCACGCTGGGCTTCCTGCTCAGCGCCTACCGCGCCCGCATCGAGGCGGAGTTGCAGCAGCGCCTCGACGGCTGGCTCGGGCCTGACTGAGCCAGCGTCAACGCGACGCCAGGCCCTGGAAGCAGGTCCGCAGCAGCAGCTCGATGATCTGCTCGTCGCTGTACTCGCCCGTGCTGCGCAGGAAACCTGGCACGGGATCGCAGGCGCGCGCATAGAGCGTGTACAGCACGACGATGGGTGGCAGCGTGGCGTCCAGGCGGCCCTCGGCCTGCGCGGCCTCGATCCAGGCACCCAGGGTCTCGCTCACGGCCATGAGCCGGTCCATGTAGCCGCGATGCGCCATCAGCGTGGCGCGCAGGCTGGAGTTGGCGCTGGGGAGCGAGGGCATCTGTCCCTGCAGCTGCACCTGCAGCATCCAGCGTACGGCGCCCTGCAGGCGCTGCAGCGGGGGGAGGGTGGCGTCCATCCCTTCCAGATGGGCTTGCGCGCGCTCCAGCGTGCGCACCATGGCCTCGGCGGCCAGGTCCTCCTTGCTGGGAAAGTGCCGGTACAGGCTGGCCTTGGCAATCCCCACCTCGGCGGCCACCTCGTCCACGGTCATGGCGTCGAAGCCTTTTTCCGCCAGCAGGCGGTTGACCGCCTGCACGATGGCGTCCTCACGTGCCAGCTGCATCTGCTCGCGAAAGCTGCGCCGGGGCGGACTGGCCGCGGATTTGAGGGCTGAAGGGTTCATATCGGTGGGTTCTGGACGCGTCTGCAACAGGATGGACTATATCCACACTGATTGGTTAGTTATTATACCGATCAGTATCAAAAAATACTAAGCGGTTAATATTCAGTCGCGCTGCAGCTGTGGCGTACCCGCAAGGGTTCCCCCAACCATTCCGAACTGGAGTCTGTGATGAAGAAAGTCCTGATTGCTTCCCTGCTGGGTCTGGGTGCCCTGAGTGCCCAAGCCGCCGACATCGTCGACACCGCCGTGTCGGCCGGTTCCTTCAAGACCCTGGTGACGGCCGTGCAGGCCGCCGGTCTGGTGGACACGCTCAAGGGCCCGGGCCCGTTCACGGTGTTCGCTCCCACCGATGAAGCTTTCGCCAAGATCCCCAAGGCCCAGCTCGAGGCCCTGCTCAAGGACAAGGCCGCGTTGACCAAGGTGCTGACCTACCATGTCGTGCCGGGCAAGGTGATGGCCAAGGACGTGAAGGCGGGCAAGGTGAAGACCGTGCAGGGCTCCGAACTGACGGTCAGCACCATGGGCGGCGTCAAGGTTGACAGTGCCAATGTGGTGAAGACCGACATCGTGACCGACAACGGCGTGATCCACGTCATCGACAGCGTGGTGCTGCCGAAGTAATCCCCTCTGTGGGTGCTCCACTTGGCCCCTCCTGCGAGGGGCTTTTTTTGCGGGTCGACCTGCTGACTAGCCGAGCAGGTAGGAAGAGCCGCCTTCCTTCTGCACCCACTCCTGGTCACTCTTGACGAGTTTCTCGGCCCGGCTGGCCAGCCGGGCGGCAATGGAGACGGCTTTGTCGATCAGCGCGTCCTCGTTGGCTTCGGTCACGGCCTGGTTGCGTACGAAGGCAGCAAAAAGGGTGGCCGACATCTGGGCCACGACCGATTCGCTGTGTTGCAGGTGCAGATGCTGTTCCTGGCTCATGGGCTTTCCTCCTCTGTTCCGTACCGACTCAGGCGCGCTCGTAGAGCGTGACCACGCAGGCCCCGCCCAGGCCCAGGTTGTGCTGCAGGGCCAGGCGCGCGCCCTGCACCTGGCGTGCGCCGGCCTGGCCGCGCAGCTGCTGCACGAGCTCGGTGCACTGGGCCAGGCCCGTGGCGCCCAGCGGGTGGCCCTTGCTCAGCAGGCCGCCCGAGGGGTTGGTGACGTGGCGGCCGCCGTAGCTGTTGTCCCCATCGCTGACGAATTGCTCGGCGCCGCCCTCGGGGCACAGGCCCAGGGCCTCGTAGCTGATGAGCTCGTTGTGCGCGAAGCAGTCGTGCAGCTCGACCACGTCCACGTCCTCGGGGCCGATGCCGGCGCTTTCGTACACCTGGCGTGCGGCTTCCTTGGCCATGGAAAAGCCGACGACCTCGCGCATGTCGCGGGCCTCGAAGGTCTTCGCCGTGTCCGTGGTCATGGCCTGGGCGCGGATGCGCACGCTGCGGTCCAGGCCGTGCCGTTGCGCGAAGGCTTCCGAGCAGACGAGGGCCGCGGCGGCACCGCAGGTGGGCGGGCAGGCCATGAGGCGGGTCATCACGCCGTCCCACAGCATGGGCGCCGCCATGACGTCTTCGGTCGTGACCTCTTTGCGGAACAGGGCCAGCGGGTTGTGCGCGGCGTGGCGGCTGGCCTTGGCGCGGATCGCGGCAAAGGTTTCGAGCCGGGTGCCGTACTGCTGCATGTGCGCCAGCCCCGCGCCGCCGAAGTAGCGCAGCGCCAGCGGAATCTCGGCGTGGCCCACGAGCGCTTCGGTGGCCGCGTCGAAGCGGTCGAAAGGTGAGGGGCGGTCCTGGAACACGGCACCGAGCGCACCCGGGTTCATGTGCTCGAAGCCCAGGGCCAGCACGCAATCGGCCGCCCCGCTGGCCACGGCCTGACGCGCGAGGTAGAGCGCGGTGGACCCGGTGGAGCAGTTGTTGTTGACGTTGACGATGGGAATCCCGCTCAGGCCCACCTCGTAGAGCGCGCGCTGGCCCGCGGTGGAATCGCCGTAGACATAGCCCACATAGGCCTGCTGCACCCGGGCGTAGTCCAGGCCGGCGTCGGCCAGCGCGGCGCGCGTGGCCTCGGCGGCCATCTCGGGATAGGGGCGGTGGGCGCCGGGCTTGGCGAAGGGGATCATGCCGACACCGGCGACGAGGACGTTCTGGCTCATGGCAACTCCGTGAGATGCGGGACCCGGGCAGTTTAGCGCTCCAAAGACAGCGGGCCTGCATCGCTGCAGGCCCGCTGTCAGTGGATGGGGCAAAGGGCTCACTCGGGCTTGATGCCGGCCTTCTTCACCACCTCGGCCCAGGTGTCGTACTCGCGCTTCATGTAGGCCGCGAGTTCGGCCGGGGTGCTGGGGCTGGGCGACAGGCCCTTGAGCTCCAGCTCCTTGGTGACGTCGGGATCCTTGAGGATCTTGACCAGCACCTGGTTGAGCTTGTCGATGACGGGCTGGGGCGTCTTGACCGGCACCACATAGGCGTACCAGTTCAGCGTGTCGAAACCGGGGTAGCCCTGCTCGGCCACGGTGGGCACATCGGGCATGAGCGGATCGCGCTTGGCGCCGGTGGTGGCCAGGGCACGGACCTTGCCGGTCTTGATGTGCGGGCCGGCCGTGGGCGGGGTGGACATGAAGGAGTCGACCTCGCCACCGAGCAGGCCCAGCATGGCCGGGCCGCCGCCGCGGTAGGCGACGTGGGTCACGTCGATGTCGGCGCGCTGCTTGAGCAGTTCACCCGCCAGATGGCCGGCGCCACCGATGCCGGGCGAGGCGTAGGTGAGCTTGCCGGGCTGGGACTTGGCGAGCTTGATGAAGTCGGCCAGGTTCTTGACGGGCAGGTCGGGCTTGACGACGAGCACGTTGGAGAACACCACGGCCATGGTCACGGGGGCGAAGTCCTGCAGCGGCTTGTAGGGCAGCCTGGCGACCAGGTGCGGGGCCACGGTGAGCGACCCCACGCTGCCCAGCAGGATGGTGTGGCCGTCGCCCTCGGCCCGGGCCACGAAGTCGGTGGCGATGTTGCCGCCGGCGCCGGCCTTGTTTTCCACCACCACATTGGTCTTGAGCTCGTCGCCCAGGTGCTTGGCGATGATGCGCGCCACGGTATCGGTGGCGCCGCCAGCGGCAAAGCCCACGACCATGGTGATGGGCTTGCTCGGGTAAGTCTGGGCCAAGGCCGGGGCCGTGGCGAGCAGGGCGCCCAGGGTCAGGGCGAGGGTCTTGAATGTCATGGGGTCTCCTGATTCGGCCAGGCCCGCCGGGAGGCGGGCTGCGGTGTGCCCCGCAGTATAGGAACACGCCGCACGCAGGGAGCGCTGGTTTTCACGGAGGGGCCATCGGAAAAAGTGATGGCCCCATGGGGCGACCCGATTGCGCCCGGCATCCCGCCTCAGGGGCGGGCCGGCCAGTCGAGCTGGCGCTGGCTCTCGAAGCGGCGTACCTGGCCGCTCACGGGGTCGCTGAAGCTCAGGGCGCGCGCCAGCAGGCACAGCGGCTGCGACCAGTCTTCCTGGGCGTGGCCCGGGCCGTGCACGACCTCCGGGTAGAAGAGGTCGCCCACGATGGGCCGGCCCAGGGCATGCATGTGCACGCGCAGCTGGTGGGTGCGGCCGCTCCTGGGGTGCAGGCGGTACAGCCCCAGCGCGCCGCGCGCCTCGACGAGCTCAAGCGCGGTCTCACTGTTGGGTTCGCCGGCCACCTCGCGCTGTCGGAAGAACTGCGCGTCCTCGACGATACGGCTGCGGTGCACGGCGGGCAGGGGCAGCTCGGGGCGCAGCGGCGCGATGGCCTCGTAGACCTTGTCCACCTGCTGCTCGCGGAACAGGCGCTGGTAGGCGTCGCGGTCCTGCGGGCGCACGCTGAAGACGACGAGGCCCGCGGTCTCGCGGTCGATGCGGTGGATGGGGGTCAGTGTTTCGATGCCGGTGCGGCGCTTGAGGCGCACCAGCAGGGTCTGCTGCACATAACGCCCGGTGGGCGTGACAGGCAGGAAGTGCGGCTTGTCGGCGACCAGCAGGTGCGCGTCCTGGTGAAGGATGGTTTCCTCGAAGGGAATGGCCGGTTCGGCCACGAGCTCGCGGTAGTAGTAGACGCGGGTGCCGTGGGCGTAGGCGGCGTCGGGCCCGAGCGGGTGGCCGGTATCGTCGAGCACGCGGCCGGCGGCCATGCGTTGCGCCCATTGCGCAGCGCTCACGGCAGGCAGGCGTTCGGCGAGGAAATCGAGGAGCCGTGGCCAGGGGCCATGGGGCAGGGCCACGCAGCTCGCGCTGACACCGTCACGCATGGGCGGGCGGTGGCGGTGCGGGGGGCGGCTCATGAAAGAACCTGGAGTGTGTGGCCTATGGTCGGCCTTGATCGCGGGATGCCGTGGAACCGGCTTTGCCGGGCCACTGGCGTCGCCCCCTGGAGGGGGGTGGCGTAGCGCCCAAGGAGGCGCGAAGCCTGGGGGTGTTTCATGTTCTCGTGAAGACCAGGTCCCAGACACCGTGGCCCAGGCGCAGGCCGCGTTTCTCGAACTTGGTCAGCGGCCGGTACTCGGGCTTGGGGGCGTAGCCCGCCGCCGTGTTCTTCAGCAGCGGTTCGGCGCCCAGCACCTCCAGCATCTGCTGGGCATAGGGCTCCCAGTCGGTGGCGCAGTGCAGATAGCCGCCGGGCTTGAGGCGGGCGGCGAGCTTGGCCACCAGCGGCGGCTGCAGCAGGCGGCGCTTGTGGTGCTTGGTCTTGTGCCAGGGATCGGGGAAGAAGATGTGCACGCCGTCCAGGCTGCCCT
>JAIERT010000099.1 GCA_019746735.1 Burkholderiaceae bacterium
TGGACCCGGACTGGCTGCCCGAGGCGCGCAAGCGCAAGTACAACTGGGACCGCAAGTCCCAGGTGCTGGTCAAGAAACTGTGATCAGCCCGCCGCCGGCGCCGCATCGCTGCTCGGCGCGACGCGCGGGATCCGCAGCTCGAACACCGAGCCCCGACCAGGCTGGCTGCGCAGGCTGATCTGGCCGCCCAGCACGCGTGTCACGGCGTTGAACACGATGTGCAGGCCCAGGCCCGTGCCACCCTGCCCGAGCCGGGTGGTGAAGAAGGGCTCGAAGACCTTCTTCTGCAGCGCCTCCGGTATCCCCCGGCCGTTGTCGGCCACGCTGAACAGGATCTGCTCGCCCTCGGCCGCCTCGGCGCCGATGGTGATGATGCCCCCTTCGCGGCCGTCGAAGGCATGGGTGACGGCATTGCTGATCAGGTTGGTCAGCACCTGGCCTAGCGCGCCGGGGTAGCTGTCCAGCACCAGGGCCTCGGACACCTGCAGCTCGATGCGGCAATGCATGCCGCGCAGCGTGGGCTGCAGGGTCAGCAGCACCTCGTCCACCACCTCGCGCAGCTCGAAGCGGCGGCGCTGCGAGCTGGTCTGGTCCACCGCCACCTGCTTGAAACTGCTCACCAGCGCGGCGGCACGCTGCATATTGCGCAGGCTGATCGAGCAGGCCATCTCCACCGCCTCGGCGAAGCCCTGCAGGTCCGAGTAGCGCATGGCGTCGCGCGGCACGGCGCGGAAGGCCCGCAGCCTTTCGTCGAGCGTGGTGATCGCCATGACGCCGTTGCCGATGGGCGTGTTGAGCTCATGGGCCACACCGGCCACCAGGTTGCCGAGGGCGGCGAGCTTCTCCGATTCGACCAGCTGCTCCTGGGCGCGCTGCAGGTTGAGCACGGTGCTCTCCACCCGCTGGTTGGCCAGGCGCAGCTCCTCGGTGCGCGTCTCCACGCGCTGCTCCAGTTCCACATTGAGCTGCTGGATCTCGCGCTCGATGCGCCGCTGCTCAGTGATGTCCACCGTCATCATGAGCAGCAGGCGTTCGTCACCGATCTCGGTGGTCAGCGCCGACAGCCGGCACAGGATGGAGCGGCCCTGGCCGTCGAGGCACCAGGTCTCGAATCCGTCGATGCGGCCATCCGCCTCCAGCTGCTGCAGAAAGCGCAGGCGGTCGGCCGGCTCGGCCCAGATGCCGAACTCCTGCCCGTTGCGGCCCAGCACCTCGCCGCGGCTGCGCTGGTAGAGCTGCTCCCAGGCGCGGTTGACCGTGATCACCCGGTAGCCCTGACGCACATCGGACACCGACATGGGTGCCGGCGAGGCGTGGAAGATGGCCTCGAGCTTGAGCTCGTTGTCCTGCAGGGCCTGCTCGGCCCGCCGGCGCTGCGTGATGTCCACGTCCATGCAGACGAAGAGCGGCTGCCCCGCGTCGCCTGGAATCGCAAAGGTGCTGGCCAGGATATGGATGGGTGTGCCATCGGCGCGCTGCATGTCGAATTCCACCGGCCCCAGCGGCTGGCCCGTGCGCTCGATCTCCTGCAGCGCGTGCACGAAATCGACCGCCTGCGCGTGGTTCAGGTAGAAGTTCAGCGTGCCATCGGTGATGTTGCGTCCCAGGGCGTGCTCGGTTGCAATCCCGTACATCTCGGCCGAGGCGTGGTTCCAGTACAGCACGGTGCCCTCGCGGTCGTACCACTGGATGGCCACCGAGGGCGTGTTCTCCAGCGTCGCCTTGAGGCGCGCCTCGCTGCGGGTGAGCGCCGTCTCGCGCGCGTCGATCACCCGGGTCATGCCGTCGAGTTCGGCGGCAAGGTGCCGGAATTCGGCCACATTGCCCACGTCTTCGTCGCCGCTGGCCGGTGCGCCGCGGGCGATGCGGTTGGCCTTGTGCGTCAGGACACGGAAGGGGCGGCTCAGCCGCGCCGCCCAGATCGGCGCCAGCGCCAGGCTGATCAGCAGCGAGCCGCCGTAGCCCAGGACCACGAGAAGCACGGTGAGGCGGTAGTTGTAGAGCGACATGCCCGAGGGAAGTACCGCAGCGATGACCCAGCCCAGCTTGGGCGAGACCACGCCGTCGACCAGCACGCGCTGGCCTAGCACATCCACATGGGGCGGCGGTGCGCGGCCCTGCGCAATGGCCTGGAACGCCGGGTAGCCACCAAAGTCGTTCACGGGCAGAGGCTGCGGATGCGAGCTGGCGAGGCGCCTGCCGCGCCGGTCCAGCACCAGCACGCTGGCCTCGCCGGTGTAGCCGATGGTCTTGAGAATGGTGAGCAGGCGGTCGCGCGAGAGCTCGCCAATCACCATGCGCGAGCCCACCGCCATGGCCACGCCCAGCGTCATCTGCCCGCTCAGCACGGACAGGTAGGTGTCGCTCCACAAGGGCGGCGGCGGTGGTGCACCGGCACGCTGCAGCGCGCGCTGCGCACGGTAGAGGCGGTTGGCCGAGAGATCGAGCCCGCGCAAGGCCATGCCGTGGGTCACGACACGCCGGCCCGGCAGGCCGTAGGCTTCCACCCGACCGTCGGGGCCGACCAGGGTGAGCGAGTCGAAGGTCGAGCCCTGGCCCACGATGGCATCCAGCAGGAACTGCAGCTCGGCGGGCGAGCGCTGCGCCCGCAGCGCGTACAGCAGCGGCTCGATCTGCTGCTCCACCGACTCGACGGTGCTGTCCAGCAGACGGCTGGTCTCCTGCGCGGTGGCGCGGGCCTGCTCCCGCGCACGCTGCTCCACCTGCGGCAGGCGCAGCAGCAGGATCAGCGTGGCCACGATGGTGAAGCTCAGCAGCGCGGCCGAAGCCAGCAGCAGGGCCAGGGAGGTCCGCAGGCTGATGGCGCGCATGGCGGCTGGCTCAGTTGACGGCCACGAAGCGGCCGTCCTTGACGATGGTGATGTAGTTGCGCCGCTGCACGTCGCCGTAGAGGTCGAAGTTCCAGCGCTCCTGGAGCCCCTCGTAGGGACCGGCCTGCAGCAGGGCCTGCTTGACGCTCTGCTCGGGGCGCCGCTGGCGCAGGGCCTGGATCAGCGCCTGGGTGGCGTCGTAGGCGGCCACGCTGGCAAAGCCCGGCTCCTGCGCGAAGCGTTCGCGGTAGGTGCGCAGGAAGGCCTGGTAGCGCGGCGTCGCGAGTTCGCGGTTGAAGAGCTGGATGGACGACATGCCCTCCACCTCGCGTCCGCCCAGCTCCAGCAGCTGCTCGGTGGCCGACCAGGTGACCCCCAGCGCGGGCAGGCGCCAACCCGCCTGGCGCACCAGCAACAGCAGGCGCACCGTGTCCACCGCGTTGGCCACGTAGATGATGGCATCGGCCTCGCGACCGCGCAGCTGGCGCACGGCCTGCTGGTAGCTGTCGGGCTGGCCCGAGCTGAAGGGCACCGCCTGCACCAGCTGGCCGCCATGGCCACCGATGGCCTCGCGGTAGCCGGACAGCCAGTCTTCGCTGTAGACGCTGTTGCGCGTGTCGTAGAGCGCCAGCACGCGCCGCCAGCCGCGGCTGGCGTGGTAGTGCGCCGCCTGGCGGGCGTTGTGCTGCGTGGAGGTCAGCGCCATGAAGAGGGTGTCGTCGCGCCCCAGCAGGCGGCTGGCCGAGACGGTGGGACTGACCAGCGGCAGGTCGGCCCGGGCGCTCGCGGGCAGCACGGCTTCGGCCATGGCGCTGGTCATGGGGCCGATGATGGCGAGCACGCGGTCGCGCTCGAAAGCGGCCAGCGCGGCGCGCGCCTGCTCCGGGTCCTGTCCGTCGTCACGCGGCAGCAGCTCGAGCTGGCGGCCATGGACACCGCCTTCCGCATTGGCCTGCTCCACCGCCAGCTGGGCGCCGGCGCGCCCGGCCTCGCCCAGATCGGCCACGCTGCCGCTGAGGCCGGCCAGCAGACCGATGCGCAGCGTGGGCTCGGGCCCGCAGGCGCTCAGCAGCGGCGCCAGCGCCGCCCCTAGCAGCAGGCGGCGGCGCGGCAGGCAGGCAAGGCGCGCTTGCGGCATCAGCAACGGCCTCCGCCGGCGGCCAGCCAGGCCTGCAGCGCGTCGAGCGGCATGGGCTTGGCGTAGAGGTAACCCTGGGCTTCGTGGCAGCCGAGACCACGCAGGTAGTCGGCCTGCTCGCGTGTCTCCACGCCCTCGGCGAGCACGCTCAGGCCCAGTTGCTGGCCCAGCGGGATGACCAGCTCGGCAATGCGTGCACCGCGGGTCTGGGTGTTGAGCACCTGGACGAAGGAGCGGTCGATCTTGAGACGGTCCACGGGCAGGCGATCCAGATAGGCCAGCGAGGAGTAGCCGGTGCCGAAGTCGTCGATCGCGATGCTAACGCCGCGCTCGCGGATGCGCTGCAGCAGCAGCTCGACCTGGTCCGAGCCCATGATGGCCACCGATTCGGTGATCTCCAGCTCCAGCAATCCGGCGCTGCCGGGCTCCTGCGCGAGGGCCGCTTCGAGGTCGGCCAGAAAATCCGGATGCGAGAACTGCTGGGCCGAGACGTTGACGGACATGCGCAGCCCGTCGTGGCCCTGGCCGCGCAGCGTCTGCAGGGCGCGCAGCGCATCGCGCAGCACCCATGCGCCGAGCTCGATGATCAGCCCCGAGCTTTCGGCAATCGGCAGGAAGCGGTCGGGCGGGATGTAGCGCCCGTCTTCGGCGCGCCAGCGCAGCAGTGCCTCGACCCCGGTGACGCGGCCGGTGTCCAGCGCCACCTGGGGCTGGTACACCAGAAACAGACGCTCGCGCTGGAAGGCGTGGCGCAAGGCGTGCAGCAGGCGGGTGTGTTCGCGCGTCTCGCGCGCCGAGGACAGGGTGTACCAGGCATCCTGGCCATGGCCGCCCATCTTGGCGCGCTTGAGCGCGATCCACGCCTCCTTGAGCAGGTCCGCGCCCGTCACGCCCTGGGCCTCGCGCAGGCGCACGGCACCGATGGACACGCTGACCACGTGCGCCGCATCGTCGAACACGAAGCTCTGGCTGAACAGGCGGCGCAGGGCGGCCGGCTGCACCACCGACTCGTCGCCCCAGACCGCGAAGGTGTCGTTGCTGACACGGGTCAGCACCGTGGGGGGCGGGAAGGCGTGCTGCAGGCGCTGGGCCGCGATCTGCAGCAGGCGGTCACCGTAGGCATGGCCGAACATGTCGTTGATGCCCGAGAACTGGTCGATGTCGACCAGCGCAAGCACGGTGGCTCCCATGCAGGCCATATCGCTACGGCAGTCCTCCAGCTGCTGGACCAGGGCCGTGCGGTTGTGCAGGCCGGTCAGCGCATCGCGGTAGGCGGCGTGGTGCAGGCGGTCGAGCAGGCGCAGGTTCTGCCACTCCAGGGTCATGTGGGTGCAGAAGACGTCGAGCATGTGCAGGTCCACGTCCTGCATGCGGGCCGGCGACAGATGCACGAAGGCGGCCATCTCGCCCCCCTGCCCGTGTCGCAGGTACAGGGCCATGCCCTCGCTGCCCGCGACGCAGCCGCATGCCTGCAGGCACTGTTCCAGCTGTGCACGCACCGGCGCGTCCGCAGCCGCCGGCAGGCCCAGCTGCCCCGGCGCATCGGTATAGCGCCCGGCGCAGGCCTGCAGCACAAGGGGGGCATCGACCCCGGCCCGCTCGACCAGGAAGCCGTCGGGCGGCACACCGAAATAGGCCGCCAGCATGAGCAGCAGGTCGCTGGCATCGGGAATGCGACCCTCCCCTGCATAGGACTTGATCCGCCGTCCGCTGTCGATGATCTTCTGCAGGCTCTCGCGGGCCTGGTTCGCCTGGCAGAGCTGGGCATAGGTGCGCAGTGCGACCGACAGCGCCGCGTAGAGCTTGGTCTGGGTCAGCTCGCTCTTGGCCTTGTAGTCGTTGATCTCGTAGCGGCGGATGGTGTCGATCTCGGGCGCATAGCCGGGCTGGCCGGTGCGCAGGATGATGCGGGTGCAGGCCAGGCCCAGCTCGCCCCGGATGCGGGCGATGATGTCCAGGCCCGCGGTCGGTGTCTCCATGACCACATCGAGCAGGACCACGGCAATGTCGGGCTCCACGGCCAGCAGGCGCAGGGCCTCGGCGCTGCTGTGGGCGTGCAGCAGCTCCAGCGGCCGCTCTGCGATCTGCAGATGGGCCAGCGCGAACCCTGTGGCCTGGTGCACCTCGGGGTCGTCGTCCACCACCAGGATGCGCCAGGGCTGCGACCCGGTCAGCGGCGACGCGGGCTCATCGCGGAAGATGACCTGGGCGTTGAGGGCACTCATGCAAGTTGAGCCGGTTGGCGGGGAAGATCCGCCCCTATGCTACGCCAGTGCCGTGCATCACCGGTCCGCAGCTCGGCAGGAAATCCGGGAAACGTGAACTATTGCCCCGGTCATGAGCGGCCCAGCGTCAGCTGCTGCGAGGCCTCGCGTTCGAGCCGGAACACCGACACGGCCTGCACCAGCTCCTGCGCCTGGGTCCGCAGGCTGCTGGCGGCGGCGGCCATCTGCTCCACCAGCGCCGCGTTCTGCTGTGTCGTCTGGTCCATCTGCGTCACCGCCTCGCCGATCTGCGCGACGCCCTGGCTCTGCTCGGTGCTGGCCGAGCTGATCTCGCCCATGATGTCGGTCACGCGCCGGATGCTCGCCACCACCTCTTCCATGGTGTGTCCGGCCTGGTCGACGAGTACCGTGCCCTGCTCGACCCGGCCCACGCTGTCGCTGATCAGCGCCTTGATCTCCCTGGCCGCCTCGGCGCTGCGACTGGCCAGCGTACGGACCTCGCCCGCCACGACGGCAAAGCCCCGGCCCTGCTCTCCTGCGCGTGCGGCTTCCACCGCTGCATTGAGCGCCAGGATGTTGGTCTGGAAGGCGATGCCGTCGATCACGCTGATGATGTCGGCAATCTTGCGCGAACTCTCGTTGATGCCCCTCATGGTGTCCACCACCTGGGCCACGACCTCGCCACCCTGCACGGCCACGGTGCTCGCACTCTGCGCCAGCTGGTTGGCCTGGCGGGCATGGTCGGCGTTCTGCTTGACCGTCGAGCCCAGCTCTTCCATCGACGCTGCGGTTTCCTCCAGCGCACTGGCCTGGCTCTCGGTGCGTGCGCTGAGGTCCTGGTTGCCCTGGGCGATCTCGGCGCTGGCGGTCGACACGGACTCGGAGCCTTGACGCACCCGGATGACCATGTGCGTGAGGTTGTCCCGCATCCGGGACATGGATTGCAGCAACTCTGCCAGCTCGTCACGTCCCTGGACCGGTATGTCGACCGACAGATTGCCTTGGGAAATCTCGTTGGTGGTCGTCACGGCGAGCTGGATGGGACGCACCACCGCGCGGGTCAGGCCCAGCGCGAGCACGGCACTGATCGCGCAGATGATCGCCACGAGGATGGTGCTGATCTTCATGGCCTGCTCGCCCTGCGTCTGGGCACCCAGGGCGATTGCCTCCGCTTCCTTCGCGATCACCACCTCGATGTCAACGAGCAGTTTGGCCGACGCCCGGTCGATGCCGCTGACGGCCTTGTCTCCGGCCGTGTGGCTGAATCCTGAGCTCTTGTAGGCTTCCAGGCCGCGCCGGTAACCTTCGCCGAGTGTGGCGTGCTCCTTGAGGAACCGCTCCAGCAGCGTCTTGGCCTCGCCGTTGGGCAGCTCGGCGAGAAGCTGTCGACCCTGCTTGGCGACTTCCTGTTCGTGCTTGACGAAACTGGTCCAGAAACGGTCGAGCTGTTTCTCGTCGGCCCCGCGCAGCAGCACGTTCTTCCATTCCTGGACCTGGGTCTTGAAGTTCGACAGCATGGCCGCGACCTGCCGCTCGTGGGACACGGCACGGAGCACCCCGACCTCGAAGGTCTGCAGGGAGCGGTACATGAGCAGGGTTCCGAAAGCGGAAGTAGCCAGCAGCAGGCTGATGATGACCAGGATGGTCAGCGGCAGACGAAGACTGATTTTCACGTGGACAAGCTCCCTCGACGTGGGTTCAACAACCCTGGGCTCTGAACGGCTTCGAACAGGTTGCGGTTTGGGGACGAACACAGTGTGGCACTGTGCGGAGTTCCGGTTTCAATTGTCCGGGCTACCCGTACGGCGCGCTAAGGAATTTTTTCTCGCCGGACGCCAAAAAACCTTCGGGCCGATCATGAGGACGGCATCCGCGCCCGCGCGCATCAGGACAGTGCAGCGGGCCACAATCTCGGGGGCGCTGGACGGCCCGACTTACGAGCTCAAGGCGGCCAGTCGCTGCGCCTGCCGTCGCACGAGCCTCTCGATATCAGCCACGTCCTGCAGCGAGAGCTTGGGGCCCGGCTTGCGCACCATCTCGGTGCTGATGACGCCGCGCTTCATCAGCAGGTGCTTGCGCACGGCCAGGCCGATGTTGGCCTGCTGCTCGTAACGCGCCAACGGCAGGTAGGCGTCGAAGAGGTCATGGGCACGCTCCACGTCGCCACGCCCGTGGGCGGCGCAGACATCGACCATCATCTCGGGGTAGGCAAACCCCGTCATGGCGCCGTCGGCGCCACGCGTGAGCTCTTCGGGCAGGAACAGGCCACCCCCATTGCCCGTGAGGATGGAAACGCGCTCGAGCTCGCCCTTGTCGCTGGCCGCGCGGATGGCCGACAGCTTGGCCAGGCCGGGGCAGTCCTCGTGCTTGAGCATGACGCAGCGGGGCGAGTTCTTGAGGATCCTAAGGATGACGCCGGTGGACATCTGCACGCCCGTGGCCACCGGATGGTCCTGCAACACCCAGGGCACATCGGGACCCAGGGTCTCGTTGACCATGTCGAAGTAGGCCGTGATCTGGTCGTCGGTGCGCACCGAGGACGGCGGCGCCACCATGACCCCGGCCGCACCGAGGTCCATGACGCTCTGCGTGAGTTCCTTCATGGGTGCAAAGCCCGGGGACGAGGCCCCCACCACCACGGGCACGCGCCCGTTCACACGGGCCAGCACCTGCTTGACGAAGGTGCGCGACTCTTGCATCGTGAGCTTGGGCGCTTCGCCCATGATGCCCAGCACGGTCAGGCCGGTCACGCCTTTTTCCAGGCAGAAGTCCACCATGCGGTCGGTGCTGGCCAGGTCCAACGCACCGCTGTCGGTGAAAGGGGTGACGGTGATCAGGTAGACGCCCCGGGCGTCGCGGGCCAGTGTGTTGCTCATGGATGCTCCTTGGGCCCAAGCATAGCGCGGCGCGTCATGAAAAACGGCACCCGCGGGTGCCGTTCTGGTGAATTGATCAGGACATCAGAAGCTTTCCCAGTCACCCTCATCGCCTGACTTGGGCGGCGGCTTGACCACTGCCGCAGGGGTCGCGGCCCGGGGTGCTGCCGCCGTGCGGGCAATGGCCCGGGGCGCCGCGGCTGGCACAGGTCGGGCCGGCGGCGGAGCAGCGGAGACCGTGGGCGCGGGCCGCGGCGCCGGAGGAGCCACCGCCGCCTGCGCGTCGAGGCGAAACACGGCGACCGCCTGCACCAGCTCCTGCGCCTGGCCGCGCAGACTGCTGGCCGCGGCCGCCATCTCTTCCACCAGCGCGGCATTCTGCTGCGTGGCCTGGTCCATGTTCGTCACCGCCTCGCCGATCTGGGCCACCCCCTGGCTCTGTTCGGTGCTGGCGGCACTGATCTCGCCCATGATGTCGGTCACGCGCCGGATGCTCGCCACCACCTCGTTCATGGTCTGGCCCGCCTGGTCGACCAGGGCCGTGCCCTGCTCCACCCGTCCCACGCTGTCAGTGATCAGGGTCTTGATTTCCTTGGCAGCTTCGGCACTGCGCCCGGCCAGGCTGCGCACCTCGCTGGCCACCACCGCAAAACCGCGGCCCTGCTCGCCGGCACGCGCGGCTTCCACCGCGGCGTTCAAGGCCAGGATGTTGGTCTGGAAGGCGATGCCGTCGATCACGCTGATGATGTCGGCAATCTTCTTGCTCGCGTCGTTGATGCCCTTCATGGTGTCCACCACCTGGGCCACGACCTCGCCGCCCTGCACGGCCACGGTGCTGGCGCTCTGTGCCAGCTGATTGGCCTGACGTGCGTTGTCAGCGTTCTGGGTGACCGTGGAGCTCAGCTCTTCCATGCTGGCGGCGGTCTCTTCGAGCGCGCTGGCCTGGCTTTCGGTACGTGCACTGAGGTCCTGGTTGCCTTGCGCAATCTCGGCGCTGGCCGTCGAGACGGACTCGGAACCCTGGCGTACGCGGCCGACGATCTGCACCAGGTTGTGCTGCATGGCGCCCAGGGCCTGCAGCACACTGGCCACCTCGTCCTTGCCGCGGATCTGCACACGGCGGGTCAGGTCCCCCTGGGCCACGGCCTCGGACAGGCTGACTGCCTCGCCCAGCGAGCGGGATACACCGCGGATCAGGGCCAGGCCCAGGGCCCAGGCGAAGACCACGCCCGCCACAATCGCCACGATGGACAGCGTGAGGATGGTCTGGTAACGGGCGACGGAGTTGTCGAATTCCTGCTTGGCCACATCCAGCTGCAGCTTGATCAGGGCCTGGGAAGCGACGTTGGCCTTGTCATAGAGCACTGGCAGCATGTCCTGTACCAGGGAAGCGAGCTGGGGAATATCGTCAGCACGCATGGCGGCGATGGAGGGGCGCAGGCCTTCGCTGACATAGCGGCCACGCGCAGCGGCGAACTCCTTGGCCAGCTTGGCTTCCTCTTCCGTCTGCGCCGAGGACATGTAGGCCTCCCAGAGCTTGGTGATGGCCGCGATATTGCTCTCAATTTTCGCGCTGTTGACCTTGACGGCCTCGGCCCCCGGCGAAATCAGGGTGATCAGTGCCAGCATGCGGTTCTGCTGCATCATGGAGTCGATCTGCGCCAGTTGCGCCGCCGGCACGGAGCGATCTTCGTAGACCGTCTTGAGCGCGGCGTTCGTCTTGCTGATGCCGAAAAGACCGATGGCCCCGATGATGATGAGCAGCCCCGAAAGGACGGCCAGCAGGATCAGCAGGCGGGTGGAAATCTTGAGATTGTTCATGCGTTATGCCCTGGAGGCCGGAGAACGACACCGGCCTTCAGCCCGCATCCATCCCCCGGATTTGCCCTGTTTTCTAATCACTTCCGCTGCAAGCGTCAAGCAGGACGGCCTCAAGCGCGCAGCCTGAAGACCGCCACGGCCTGCACCAGTTCTTGCGCCTGATTGCGCAGGCTGCCGGCGGCGGCCGCCATCTCTTCCACCAGCGCGGCGTTCTGCTGCGTGGCCTGGTCCATCTGCGTCACGGCTTCACCCACCTGGGACACGCCGGCGCTCTGTTCGCCGCTGGCCGCACTGATCTCGCCCATGATGTCCGTCACGCGCCGGATGCTGGCCACCACCTCGTTCATGGTGCTGCCCGCGCGGTCCACCAGGGCCGTGCCCTGGTCCACGCGTTCGACGCTGTCGGTGATCAGGGTCTTGATTTCCTTGGCGGCTTCGGCACTGCGCCCGGCCAGGCTGCGCACCTCGCTGGCCACCACCGCAAAGCCGCGGCCCTGCTCGCCCGCGCGGGCCGCCTCGACGGCCGCATTGAGCGCGAGGATGTTGGTCTGGAAGGCGATGCCGTCGATCACGTTGATGATGTCGGCAATCTTCTTGCTGCTGTCGCTGATGCCACGCATGGTGTCGACCACCTGGCTCACGACTTCACCGCCTTGCACGGCGACGGTGCTGGCACTTTGGGCCAGCTGGTTGGCCTGGCGCGCGTTGTCGGCGTTCTGTTTCACCGTGGAGCCCAGCTCTTCCATGCTGGCAGCCGTTTCCTCCAGCGCGCTGGCCTGGCTTTCGGTGCGCGCACTCAGGTCCTGGTTGCCTTGCGCAATCTCGGCGCTGGCCGTGGACACGGCCTCGCTGCCCTGGCGCACCTGGCCGACGATCCGGGCCAGATTGCCCTGCATGGTCGCCAGCGCCTGCAGCAGCTGCGCCGCCTCGTCGCGCCCCTGGGCTTCGATGCCCTGCGACAGATCGCCATCGGAAATATGCTGGGCGCTGTCCACAGCCGCCTGGATCGGTTGCACGATGGAGCGCGCCAACAGGTAGGAGAACAGGGCACCCAGCGCCACCGCGATCACGCCACCTGTGACGAGCAGGGTCCGGCCCAGCGTAGCACTCTGGTCTGCCGCGGCCAGCGCCTGGTCATAGATGAACTGCTGGCGTTTCTCCAGCGCTGCGATCGAGGCCAGATAGGCTTCGGACAAGGGCAGCAGCTCTTTCTCCAGGGCCGCCGCCACGTCTTCGCCAGCCGCCTTGCGTTTGATGATGTTGGCGCGCGGCGTGCGGTAGGCCTCGCGCGCCTGGTCGATCTTGGCCAGTAGCTCCTTGCCTTCCTCGGATTGCACCAGCTCGTGCATGCGCTTGCGCGCGGCGACGGTGATTTCCGAGGTCTTGTCCATCTCGGACTGCCACATCTTGATGCGGCTGGTGTCGCTGTCGAGCAGCGCGGCCTTGGTCCGTACCCAGTTCAGGTCGATGGTCTGGCGCCAGGTCACGGCCAGCTGCAGCTTCTCGTTCTCGTAGGTGCCCAGGGCCCGTGCGGTGTCGGCCAGCGCCTGCAGGCGCCAGTAGCCCAGACCGACACAGAGCACGAGGATCAGCAGGATGGCCCCGAAGGCAAATCCGAGGCGAGTGGCTATCTTGAGGTCGCGTATGGCTGGCATGGCGGGGGCTCTCTTGTCTCTGGCTGAAGTGCGCACGCCGCCACCGGACTGGGGCCACCGATACGCACCAAACCAGAATAGCAGTTTTCCCCCACATTTCATGGGGAATAAAGACGGGAATGCTCCGTCTTATCGCCCGAAAGTCAGGCCGTGATCACCGTGGAGCGACGCGGCGAGCCAGCACCAGCCAGAGCCCGACCAGAGCGAAGGCCAGGAACCAGAGGAAGGACCAGTTGGCGATGGTGCCGCCGAGGAAGGTCCAGTCGATGGCCGTGCAGTCGCCCGAGCCCTTGAAGATCATGGGGATGGCGCGCTGCAGGGGGAAGTTCTCGATCATGCCGTAGAAGTCGCGGCCGCAGGTGGCGATCTCGGGCGGGTACCACTGCAACCAGCTCTGGCGGGCGGCCACAAAAGCCCCGAAAGCGGCGATCAGCAGCAGCAGGCCGCCCAGCCAGCGGTGGCTGCGCGGGCCCGGCAAGGCAGCGGCGATCGCCGCCACCACAGCCACGCCGATCATGGCGTAACGCTGCACGATGCACATGGGACAGGGCTCGAGGCCCACCACGTGCTGAAGGTAGAGCCCGAAGCCCAGCAGGCCCAGGCAGGCCAGGACGATCAGGACATAGACACGACGTGTGGTGAGGCGTGCAAAATATTCAGGCAGCAGCGACAAGATCCGGTTTTCCTTCAACGAAGACGCGGGCCTTGCGCGGTGTCACCACCAGCAGTTCGCCCTCCGTCAGTCCGAGTTCCCGGTATTGTGACGCAGGAATCTGCACCTCGATGACCGGTTGCTGGGCTGCTTGAGTCTTGTCTTCAGGAATAAGTTCCAGGCGCGCAATCGGGCCGACCACGATGGCGCGGTTCAGGCGGGCGGCAATCCCGGTGGCACCGGTCGCA
>JAIERT010000031.1 GCA_019746735.1 Burkholderiaceae bacterium
AGCCGCCGCCGTAGGTGCTGTTGTCCATGGGCCAGCCGGCGGTGTGCACCACCAGGCCGGGTTGGGCTTGCTCGGCCGGCACTTCCCACAGTTCCTTGATGCCCAGGGCGTAGCTCTGCGGGTCCTTGCCCTCGTCGAGCTTGTATTTGGCAATGATCTGCTTGCCCAGGTGGCCACGCGCGCCTTCGGCAAACACGGTGTACTTGGCATGCAGCTCCATGCCGAGCTGGAAGCTGTCGGCGGGCTCGCCGTCCTTGCCCACGCCCATATTGCCGGTGGCCACGCCCTTGACCGAGCCGTCCTCGTTGTAGAGCACTTCGGCGGCTGTGAAGCCGGGGAAGATCTCCACGCCCAGGGCTTCGGCCTGCTCGCCCAGCCATTTGGTCAGCAGGCCCAGGCTGATGACGTAGTTGCCGTCGTTGTGGAAGCAGTCGGGCACGAAGAAGTTGGGCGTCTTTTTGGCGCCGGTCTCGGAGAGGAAGAGCACCTCGTCGCCGGTGACGGCCTGGTTCAGCGGGGCGCCCATCTCTTTCCAATTGGGGAAGAGCTCGTTGAGGGCGATCGGGTCCATGACGGCGCCCGAAAGGATGTGGGCGCCGGGTTCACCGCCTTTTTCCAGCACGACGACGGAGACGTCCGTGCCCTTCTCGGCGGCCAGCTGTTTGAGGCGGATGGCGGTGGACAGGCCCCCGGGGCCGCCGCCGACGACGACCACGTCGTATTCCATGGCTTCGCGGGGACCGAATTGGGCGAGGATTTCTTCGTTCGTCATGGCGGCTGCTTTCTGTCTCGGTGCGGGGAGTCGCTTGATAATGGGGCTGGACTATAGGAGGCCGGGATGCCCGGGCCCTGTCCGGTACGCGACCGATTTTAGTCCGGTTTGAGTGAAAAATAGAACGGTCGTTCTTTTTTATCAGGTATCTCCCCGGATTCCGTTTTCACAATGCAGCGAAAGGGCCCACCATGGCGTACAGCATCGATCTTTCCGGCCGCGTGGCCTTCATCACCGGCGCCTCGGGTGGCCTGGGGGCACAGTTTGCGCGCACCCTGTCGCGTGCGGGCGCGGCCGTGGTGCTGGCGGCTCGCCGGGTGGAGAAACTCAAGGAGCTGCGCGCGCAGATCGAGGGCGAGGGCGGCGACGCCCATGTGGTGGAGCTGGACGTGACGGACCTGGGTTCCATCCGCGCCGCCGTGGCCCGGGCCGAGACCGAGGTGGGCTCCATCGACATCCTGATCAACAACTCCGGCGTCTCGACCACCCAGCGCATCGTGGACGTGACGGAGGAGGACTACGACTATGTCCTCAACACCAACACCAGGGGCGCCTTCTTCGTGGCGCAGGAGGTGGGCAAGCGCATGATCGCGCGCGCCAAGGGGGCGGCCCCCGGCACCTACACGGGCGGTCGCATCGTCAACATCGCCTCCATGGCCGGGCTCAAGGTGCTGCCGCAGATCGGCATCTACTGCATGAGCAAGGCGGCCGTGGTGCACATGACGCGCGCCATGGCCACCGAGTGGGGCAAGTTCGGCATCAACGTCAACGCGCTCTGCCCGGGCTATATCGACACCGAGATCAACCACCACCACTGGCAGACCGAGCAGGGCCAGAAGCTCATCAGCATGCTGCCGCGCAAGCGCGTTGGCCAGCCGGCCGATCTGGACGCGGTGCTGGTGATGCTCTGCGCCAATGAAAGCCATTTCATCAACGGCGCGGTGATCCAGGCCGACGACGGCTTCGCGACATGAGGCTCGAGCTGCCCGAGCAGAAGAAATTCGTCTTCGCGCTCGACATGCCCATCCGCTGGGGCGATATGGACGCCATGGGACATGTGAACAACACGGTGTACTTCCGCTACCTCGAGAGCACGCGCATCGAGTGGTTCCGCTCCATCGGCTGCGAGCCCGATCCGCGCGGCGAGGGCCCGGTCATCGTCAACGCCTTCTGCAACTTCTACCGCCAGCTCGAGCACCCGGGTGATATCCGTGTCAGGCTCTACGTCAGCGACCCGGCGCGCGCCACCTTCGACACCTGGGCCACGATCGAGCGCCTGGACCAGCCGGGCGTGGTGCATGCCGCCGGCGGCGCCACCGTGATCTGGGTGGACTTCCAGGCCCAGAAGTCGCGCACCCTGCCGGAGTGGTTGCGCCAGCACGTGGCTTGACGCAGATCATGGTGCGGGGGCCGCGGCGGCGCACAATGGCGCCATGGCCCTGACCCCCCTGCCGCCCGCTGATCTGCGCCTGAGCGTGGACCCCGCCACGCTGGGCTTTGCCGACACGTCCGAGCTGCTGGACCCGCCCCTGCCCTGGATCGGGCAGGAGCGTGCCGAGCAGGCGGCGCGCTTCGGCCTGCAGATGGATGCGCCCGATTACAACCTCTTCGTGCTGGGCGAGGTGGGCAGCGGGCGCAGCACGCTGCTGGCGCAGATGATGCACGAGGTGGCGGCAGCGCGGCCCGTGCCACCCGACCTCTGCTACCTGCACAACTTCGACGCCCCGGAGCGCCCGCGTGCGCTGCGCATGCCGCCGGGCCAGGGACGTCAGCTGCGCCAGCTCATGGCCCAGCTGGTCAAGACCCTGCAGGCCGAGGTTCCCAAGCGCCTGGATGGCGAGGACTTCCGCGCCGAAAGCGCCCACCTGCAGAAGACCTACAAGGCCGAGGATGTGCGCGCCTTTGCCGAGCTCGATGCCTATGCCGAGGCGCGCAGCTTCGCCATCATCCGCGACGAGGGGCATCTGGTGCTGACCCTGCGTGACGAGAAGGGCGAGCCCATGACCGAGGGCAAGCTGCTGGCCCTGCCCAAGGACAAGCGCGCCGAGACGGACCGGCTCGAAGAGGAGCTGCGTGGCGAGATCGCACGCTATCTGGAGAAGACGCGGGCGCTGGAACGCGTGCTCAACCAGGGCCTGGCCGCGCTGCGCCGGCAGGTGATCAAGCCGCTGCTGGAGCACGAGCTGCAGGAGATCCGCAACGAATTGCGCAAGCAGATCAAGGACACGGTCAAGCTCGGCAGCTACCTGGACCAGGTGGCGCACGACGTGCTGGAGAACCTGGAGCTGTTCCAGCCGGGCAGCGGGGACGAGGACGACAGCCTGCGCGCCGCCGCGCTGGCCGAGGTGCTGGCGCGCTACCACGTGAACCTGGTGGTGGACCAGCATGGCCGCGCCGGCGCGCCGGTGATCGTCGAGGACAACCCCCTGTTCCGCACCCTGTTCGGCAGCATCGAATACCAGAACGAGAACGACGTGCTGGTGACGGACCACAGCCGCATCCGTGCCGGCAGCCTGCTGCGTGCGCATGGCGGCTTTCTCATGCTGCACCTGCGCGACCTGCTGGCCGACGAGCCGGTGTGGGAGAAGCTGCGCCGCTTCCTGCGCAGCGGCCGCCTGCAGATCGAGGAGCCGGGCATGCTCTATGCGCCCATCGCCGCCGTCTCGCTGCAGCCCGAGCCGGTGGACGTGGACGTGAAGATCATCCTCGTCGGCTCGGTCGAGGAGTACTACGCCGTGCAGGAGGGCGACCCGGAGTTCGCGCGCCACCTGCGCTGCAAGGTCGACTTTGCCGAGAGCTTCCAGGCCAGCGCCGCGACTTACCGCGGCACGGGCATCTTCGTGGCCCATACCTGCCGCCGCCTGGGGCTGCCGCATTTCACGGCCGAGGCCGTGGCCGTGCTGCTGGAACAGGCGCACCGCGAGGCCGAGGACCAGACACGCCAGAGCGCCATCTTTGCGCACAGCGAGACGCTGGTGATGGAGGCTGCGGCCATGGCGCGCGCGCGCGGCGCCGCGCGCGTGGAGGCCGCCGATGTGCAGGCCGCGCAGCAGGCGCGCATCCACCGCCACGACTACCCCGAGCAGCGCCTGCAGGAAACCCTCAGCGACGGTGAGCGCCTGCTCGACGTGGATGGCGAGAAGGTGGCCCAGGTCAACGGCCTGACCGTGGTGGACTTGGGCGACTACCGTTTCGGCTTTCCCGTGCGCGTGACGGCGCGCACGCACGCGGGTGACGAGGGCCTGCTCAACATCGAGCGTGAGGTGGAGCTCTCGGGCCCCATCCACGACAAGGGCGTGCTCATCCTGCACAGCCACCTGGCCGCGCTCTTCGTGCACATCACGCCGCTGGCGCTCAATGCGGCGGTGGTGTTCGAGCAGGAGTACAGCGGCGTGGAGGGTGATTCGGCCTCCTTCGCGGAGTTCGCGGCCCTGCTGTCCTCGCTGGCCGCGGTGCCGCTGCGCCAGGGCATTGCCGTGACGGGCGCACTCAACCAGCATGGCGAGCTGCTGCCCGTGGGCGGCATCAACGAGAAGATCGAGGGCTACTTCCGCAGCTGCGAGCGCCTGGGGCTGACCGGGCAGCAGGGCGTGCTGATCCCGAGGCGCAACCGCCGTCACCTGATGCTGGCGCCGCAGGTCGTGCAGGCCGTCGCCCAGGGGCGCTTCCAGATCTGGGCCGCGGACACCGCGGGCGAGGGCATGGCCCTGCTCAGCGGCCTGGCCTATGGCGTGTCGGGCCCCGGTGGCTACGCCGCCGACACGCTGCTGGGTCGCGCGCAGCGCACCCTGCTGGATTACCGCAAGGCCTGCCAGGCCTCGGGCCGGGCCGAACGCAGGCCGCGGCTGCTCAAGTCCTAGGCTGTGACATCGCCCTGGCAGGGGCTGGCGGTCGAGCCTGGTACCGGGGTCAGGCGGTTTCCCCGGGGTAGCGCGCACAGGGCGGCTCGGTTAGAGTGGGGACGCGGGATGGCTCTGTCCGGATGCCGCCGGTGTGCTACCTCCCGTGGCATGTCGAACCTTCCAAAGGTTTGATGCGATGTTCCGACACATGCGGCTGCGTTCCTGGCTGTTGCTGCTGATCCTGATGGCCGTGTTGCCCAGCGTCGCACTGCTGCTCTACAGCCACGCGCGCGATCAGCGTGAGGCCCTCAAGCGGACCCAGCAGGACCTCCAGGCGGTCGCCGGTCTCGCTGCCGCCAGCCTGGAGCAGTCGGTCGAGGGGGTGCGTCAGATCCTGGGAACCATTGCCAGTGGGCCTTCCGTGCGTCGCAGCGACCTGGCCCAGCTGTGCCAGGAGTTCATCGGGAACGTGGCGGCCGCCAGTCCTGCCTACACCAGCATGGGCGTGCTGACCCTGCAGGGCAAGCTGCGCCGTGTCGGGCCGCCGGACACAGCGCCTTTCGATGCCAGCGACCGGGCCTATTTCCGTGAGGCCCTGCAGACCCAGGCCTTCACCATCGGCGAGTTCGTCCTGGGGCGCGGCTCGGGGCGTCCGGCACTGGCGTTCTCCATGCCCGTCTTCGACTATGCGAACCAGCTCAAGGGTGTGGCCTATGTGGGCCTGGATCTGGCGCGGGTGGACCGCCGGCTCAAGGATCTGCAACTGCCCGGGGCAATGCGCGCCTATGTGCTGGATACCTCCGGGGTGTTGCTGGCGTCGACGCAGGAACAGCCTGAAGCCATCGGCCAGCCGGTGCCCGATCCGGGCCTGCGTGAGGCACTGCAGGCCGGCCGCAGGGGCGAATTCGAGACCGTGGATGCGGCCGGGGCGCATCTCATGCATGTGCTGGTGCCGGTGGGTGAGGAGGGCAGCACCCGCGTCTTTGTCGCCGTCAGCGCCTACCACGAGCAGGTGTTGGGGCCGGGCATTGCCCAGCTGCGTCGCGAGCTCGCCGTGCTGCTGGCAAGCACGCTGATCGGGGTGGCGTTCGCGCTCTGGCTCGCCCACCGCCAGGTGGCCCAGCCCATGACCCGACTGATGGCGCGCATGCAGGCCGCGGGCCGCGGCGAGGTGGCCGTCTCCCCGGTGGCCGAGCGCGGTACCTCGCTCGAGTTCCTGGCGCTGAACACCGGCCTGAGCCGCATGCTGGAGCAACTGCAGCTGCAGAAGGCGGCGGTCACGGCGAGCACCGAGGGCATCGTGATCTGCGACGCGCTGCAGGACGACCTGCCCATGGTCTACGTCAACCCGGCCTTCGAGCGCATGACGGGCTACAGCGCCGCCGAGGTGCTGGGCCGCAATTGCCGCTTCCTGCAGGGTGAGGACGGGGTGCAGCCCGGGCTGGAGGAATTGCGGCTGGCGGTGCGCGAGCGCCGCACGGCCGAGGTGACGCTGCGCAACTACCGGCGCGATGGCAGCCTGTTCTGGAACAACCTGCGGCTGGCGCCGGTGCGTGATGCCGAGGGGCAGGTGACGCACTTTGTCGGTATCCAGACCGATGTCAGCGAGCGTGTCAGCCATGAGCAGGAGCTCGCCCACCGCGCCCACCACGACATGCTCACGGGTCTGCCCAACCGGCAGCTGCTCGAGGACCGCATGTCCCAGGCCATCCACCAGGCGCAGCGCAGCGGCGCCCGCTTCTCCGTGGCCTTCATCGACCTGGACAACTTCAAGACCTTCAACGACAGCATCGGCCACAGCGCGGGTGACGAGGTGCTCAAGGCCGTGGCGCGCCGGCTGGCTGCCGGGGTGCGGCCCGGGGATACGGTGTCGCGGCTGGGCGGCGACGAGTTCGTGGTGGTCTTCGAGGGCATCGGCGAGACGGCCGGCCTGGAACAGGCCGTGGAGCGTCTGCGCACCGGTCTGGCCGAGCCGGTCGAGCTGCAGGGCAAGGACTACTTCGTTGCGGCCAGCATCGGCCTGGCGATCTATCCGCGCGACGGTGGCACGGTGATGGAGCTGATCCAGCATGCCGATTTCGCGATGTACCGGGCCAAGGCCGATGGTCGTGGCGTGGTGCGCAGCTACCAGCCGGATCACAACGTGGGCGGGGAGCAGCGGCTGGAGCTCACGCGGGCCCTCCGCAAGGCGCTGGCGCAGCAGGAGTTCGAACTGCATTACCAGGCCCAGAAGGATTCGGACACCGGCGAGCTGGTCGGCTTCGAGGCCCTGATCCGCTGGCGCCGCGACGGCGAGCTGGTCTCGCCGCTGCAGTTCATCGACCTGGCCGAGCAGACCGGTGTGATCGTTCCGCTCGGCGAGTGGGTGCTGGAGGAGGCCTGCCGGCAGAACCAGCGCTGGCGGCAGGAGGGCATCTGCCATGTCCCGGTGGCGGTGAATGTGTCGGGCATCCAGTTCAAGCAGGCCGATCTGGTCGAGGTGATTGAGCGCGTGCTGGCACGCACCGGCCTGCCGCCGCAGCTGCTGCACCTGGAGATCACCGAGTCCGTGATGATGGACCAGCCCGAGGTCATCAGCCGCACGCTGGAGGCGCTGCGCAGCCGCGGCGTCGGCGTGGCACTGGACGATTTCGGCACCGGCTACTCCAGCCTGAGCTACCTCAAGCGCTTTCCGGTCGATTTCGTCAAGATCGACCGCAGCTTCGTGCGCGACATCACCACCGACCCGATGGACGCCGCCATCTGCGGCGCCATCATCGCCATGGCGCACCAGATGAGCATGCGCGTCATTGCCGAGGGGGTGGAGACCGAGGCCCAGGCCGACTTCCTGCGCACCAAGGGCTGTGATGTGCTCCAGGGCTACCTGGTGGGCCGTCCGGTGCCAGCTGCCGCCGTCTGGGCGATCGCCTGAGTGTTCGGCCTGGTGGTGGCGTCCGGACCTGGTCGGGGCGCGTTGGGCCAGGGGCTTGCCCGGCGCTGGACCGGCGCGGATTCTGGGGATACAGTCCAAGTCCGCAGGGGAGCGCGCAGGCAGCAGGTAGCGGGACGCTTGAAGCCCGTCGGACCGACAAGAACGACAAGGAGCTCCGTATGCTGAATCACCTCAGTTTCAAGCTGAAGATCGGCTTGCTGGTGGCCGTGGCCCTGATCGCCGTGGCCGTCCTGACCATCATCTCCACCCTGCAGTCCCGAACGCAGATCACCGAGGCCCGCAAGGACCAGCTGGTCACGGCCGTTCAGTCGGCCCATGGCGTGGTCATGGGTTACCAGGCGCTGGCCAAGGCCGGCACGCTCTCCGAGGCCGATGCGCAGAAGCTCGCGGCCGAGGCCGTGGGCCTGTCGCGTTATGGGGGCCCCGAAGGCAAGACCGAGTATTTCTACATCTGGACGCTGGACGGTGTGGGGGTGATGCACCCGATCCGGCGCGAGTGGAACGGGCAGAACATGGTCGGCAAGATCAAGGACGGCTCGGGCGTGGACATCATCGTCGCGCTGACAGAGGGTGCCAAGAAGAGCCGTGACGGCAAGGCCTTCGTGCCCACCATGTTCCCGCGCCCGGGCGAGAAGGTGCCGGTGCCCAAGCTGCAGTACGTGATCACCGTGCCGGGCTGGAACTGGATCGTCGGCTCGGGCCTGTACACCGACGACCTGGACGCGGTGGTGCGCCAGCAGATCATCTACGGCGTGGTCGAACTGCTGGTCGCGCTGCTCATCATCGGCGGCATCGGTCTGGTGGTGTTCCGCTCGGTGATCCGCCAGGTGGGCGGCGAGCCCGGTGTGGCCTACGAGGCCATGTCCGAGGTGGCCCAGGGCAATCTGGGCGTGGACCTGCCGCCGGCGCCGCCGGGCAGCATCATGGACGGGCTGGGGCAGATGGTGGCCTCGCTGCGCAAGCTGGTATCCCAGGTGCGTGGCGCCACCGACAGCATTGCCACGGCCTCGAGCGAGATCGCCCAGGGCAACACCGATCTCTCGCACCGCACCGAGCAGACCGCCAGCAATCTGCAGCAGACCGCGTCTTCCATGGAGGAACTCACGGGCACGGTGCAGCAGACCAGCAGCAGCGCCAACATGGCCAACCAGCTGGCATCCTCGGCAGCCGAGGTGGCCGCGCGCGGCGGTCAGGTGGTGTCGCAGGTGGTCAGCACCATGGGCGAGATCAACGACAGCAGCAAGAAGATCAACGACATCATCGGCGTGATCGACGGCATCGCCTTCCAGACCAATATCCTGGCGCTCAACGCGGCCGTGGAAGCGGCGCGGGCCGGTGAACAGGGCCGTGGCTTTGCCGTGGTGGCCAGCGAGGTGCGCAGCCTGGCCGGGCGTAGCGCCGAGGCGGCCAAGGAGATCAAGGCCCTGATCGGCGCCTCGGTGCAGAAGGTGGACAGCGGCAGCCAGCTGGTGGCCGAGGCGGGCCAGACCATGGGCGAGATCGTCAGTTCGGTCAAGCGCGTGAACGACATCATTGCCGAGATCCATGCGGCGACGACGGAGCAGAGCCAGGGCATCGCCGAGGTGAACAAGGCCGTGGCCGAGCTGGACCAGATGACCCAGCAGAACTCGGCCCTGGTGGAAGAAAGTGCCGCGGCCGCCAACAGCATGCGTGAGCAGGCCCAGAGTCTGGCGCAGGTGGTGGCGGTGTTCCGCCTGGGCAAAGAGGACAGCGGCTTCAGTGCCGCTCCGGCGCCGCGTGCCACCCCTGCACCCGCCGCCAAGACGGCTGCAGCGCCCAGGCCGGCTGCCAGGGCCGTGACAGCACCCAGGCCGGCCGTGCCCGCGCCCGTGGCCAAGCCGGCAGCGCCCGCCAAGGGCGACGATGACTGGGAAAGCTTCTGAGCGTCTGAGCCGGGCACCGGGCACCGGGCCTTGGGCCCGTGGCCGGCCGACCGTGGGGCTACTTGCTGCGCAGGGCGGCCTCGTAGGATCGCTTCAGGTCGCGGTATTCCTCGCAGGGCAGGAAGCAGATCTTGTCCAGGGCTTCCAGGTGCTCCCTGGCCTTGTCGAGCCGGCCCAGGGCAATGTAGGCCTCTCCAATGTATTCATGCGCGCCGCGGTGCTTGGGGTCGAGCGTAAGGGCGCGCTGGTAGGCGTCGAGCGATTCGTTGTAGCGCTGCAGCTGGCGGTAGCTGTAGCCCAGCAGGTTGTAGCCATTGGCGTCCTGCGGGTTGGCACGCGTGTAGGCGTTGAGGGTGATGATGGCCCCCGGCCAGTCCTTTTGCGCGATCTGGGTGCGCGCTGGCTTCAGGCCATCGTCCTTGGCCGCGCTGCCATATTGGTCGTCGGCAGCCTGGACCGGGAGGCAGAGCAGCAGGGCGATGAGCAAGGCAGCGGAAAGCTTGGGGGCTTGCATGAGGACTCCGTCCGGGCGGCGGCGGGATGGCCGCAGGTCTGAGCCCGGGGAGGCAAGCTTAGGCCAGACCCGCCGGCATTTCAAGCACGGGGTCTTGGGGCTATTTCTTCTCGCGCGGCACGCGTCCCAGCAGATGGAACTCGGGGTTGGGCATCATGTTGCTGAAGGACGCCATGCGGTTGGAGAGGCCGAAGAAGGCCGTGATGGCGGCGATGTCCCAGATGTCCTCGTCCGAGAAGCCGTGCGCGTGCAGCGGGGCGAAGTCCGCCTCCTCGATCTCGTGCGAGCGCAGGCAGACCTTCATCGCGAAGTCCAGCATGGCGCGCTGCCGTGGCGTGATGTCGGCCTTGCGGTAGTTCACGGCCACCTGGTCGGCCACCAGGGGCTTCTTCTCGTAGATGCGCAGCAAGGCGCCGTGCGCGACCACGCAGTAGAGGCACTGGTTGGCGGCGCTGGTGGTGGTGACGATCATCTCGCGGTCGCCCTTGCTCAGGCTGCCTTCTTCCTTGAGCATGAGCGCATCGTGGTAGGCGAAGAAAGCGCGCCATTCGGCCGGCCGCCGCGCCAGGGCGAGGAAGACGTTGGGGATGAAGCCGGACTTTTCCTGCACCTCCAGGATCCGCGTGCGGATGTCCTCGGGCAGGTTCACGAGATCGGGGTGAGGGTAGCGGTTCATGGCGGTCTCCGGCAGATGCTGACCGCATTGTCGGCCCAAATTTCAGGCCGTCAGGCGGTCAGGTCGGAATAGGCGCTGTCCCGTCCGGAGGCCTTGGCACGGTAGAGCGCCTGGTCGGCACGCCGCAGCAGTGCCTCCGCCCGCTCGCCCGGGCGCCATTGGGCCAGGCCCGCGCTGATGGTGATGGGCCGGGGCAGGCCGGGGATGTCCAGGGCGGCCACGGCTGCGCGCATGCGTTCGACCAGCATGACCGCCGCGTCCAGGCCGGTCTCGGTCAACAACACGACGAATTCCTCGCCGCCCAGGCGCCCCACGTGGTCGCTCTGCCGGACCTGCTTGGCCAGGCTCTCGGCGACCAGGCGCAAGGTGGTGTCACCCACATCGTGGCCGTGATCGTCGTTGACCTGCTTGAAATGGTCCAGGTCGAAATACACGGCCGTGAGCGCACGTTGATAGCGCTGGGCACGCAGGATCTCGTCATCCAGGCGCAGCTCGAGCATGCGCCGGTTGCCGATGCCGGTCAGCGGATCGGTCAGCATCAGCCGCTGCAGCTCTTGCCGCGCCTGCTTTTCCTTGTCCATGGTGCGCAGCAGGATGGAGCCCAGCAGCATGGACAGGCAGGAAATCAGGAGGGCGACCAGCACCAGAAGCCCGGTGTGCAGGCGCCAGCCGGCCAGCAGGTCATCGATCGAGGCGGTGACCGCCACCACCAGCGGGTAATCCTGGACCCGGGCGTAGGCCACGGCGCGCGAGCGGCCGTCGACCGGGCCGCTCTCGGAGTGGTAGAAGCCGCCGGGCGAGCTGCCCATATGCTGTTGCCACATCGGGGTGTGCGCGACCGAAGACCCGATGATGGTCTCGTCCATGGGGCTGCGGAACATGAAGACGCCGTCGGTGCGCAGGACGGCGATGGTGCCGTTCGGCTGGATGCGTTCGGCCTCGAAGGTATGGGCCAGGCGGTCAAGTTCGATGGCAGCGAACAGCACCGCGACATCGCCGCCGCCATGCGGCGCCGGGATGGAGATCGGGATACCCAGCTTGCCCGTGACCCGGCTGACCACGGGCTGGGCCACGTAGAGCCCACGCGTCCTGTCGTTGAACTGGGCCTGGAAGTAGTCGCGGTCCGACACGTTGGTGCGGTTGGTCTGACCGCGGTCGGGCACGTAACGCAGCGTGCCGTCGTGCGTGACCATGCGGATGTCGATGAGCTTGTCCGAGGACTGGCGCAGGTTCTCGACCAGGCGGATGAAGCCCGGAGCCTTGCCAGGATCCTGCCCGGGGTGCTCGGCCATCCAGAGGCTGGCAACGGTCAGCGCCACCTGCGCCTCCTTGAAGACGTTGCGCGTCTGCTCGTGGACGGCGGTGTTGAGCTGCCGCAGCACGCGCTCATTGGCGGCCAGGGTGCTGCTGCGCTCCCACCAGGACCAGAAGCCGACAAAACCCCAGAGGCACAGGAGCAAGCCGCCCACCAGTCCGTAGACCAGACGGTGATTGACACCGGGTGGCTGCTCGATCAGCCAGTCCTTGCGACGTTGCAAACGGGAGCTCCTCACGACTCGTTCTTGTTTTTCCGCCAGGTTCTCGCGTCTGCAGGAAACCACGGAATACAGGTTGGAACTCTAGTGCATATCCACCCTGGACGTCGAGGGATGTCACGCTGAATTCGCGGGCGAAATGTTGAAGAAGTCGCATCCGGCGGGGCGCCGCCAGCCCCGGCCGCGCCCTGGCTCAACCGACGGTGAGCTTGTGCACCAGATCGGCCGTGGTGTTGGCCTTGTACTTGCGCATCAGGCGGGCGCGATAGATCTCCACCGTGCGGTAGCTGATGGCCAGGGATTTGCCGATCTCCTTGGAGGTCAGGCCTTCGAGCAGGTGGGCCGCGACCTCGCGCTCGCGGGCGGTCAGCTCGGACTTGACCGGACGACGCGCACTCAGGTCTTCCAGCGTCCAGATGCCGGCGCCCAGGGGCTGTGCCGGATCCAGCGCGCGGCCGGTGACATGGCACCAGAAGACCTCCCCCTTGAAACGACCGTCGACCCGCTTCATGATGCGGTCGTCGGCGTAGCTGCCCTGGCGGTTCATGATGGGGACGATGCGTGCGCCTATGCGCTCGAACTCCTCGGCACTGGGGTAGAGCACCTGGAAGGACTGGCCAACGAGCGCCTCGCGCGTGGTCCCGAACATGTCACACAGCTGACGGTTGCAGTCCATGATGATGCGGTCGCGCGAAAGCACCATGCCGATGGGCGCATATTCGAAGGCAAGACGGTAGTCGATGTCCATAGGGGGCGCATTTTAGGCATAACTACGTACTCATGTAAGTAGTATCGTACGGTTCTGAGCAAAATATCGACATAAAGGAGTACAGCGTGAACAAGGTCTATCCGAGTGCGGCGGCCGCCATCCAGGGCGTGCTGCGCGACGGCCAGCTGATCGCCGTCGGCGGCTTCGGCCTCTGCGGCATCCCCGAGGCCCTGATCGACGCCGTGCGCGACGCCGGCATCAAGAACCTCACCGCGATTTCCAACAACGCCGGCGTCGACGACTTCGGCCTGGGCAAGCTGCTGCAGACACGCCAGGTCAAGAAGATGATCGCCAGCTACGTGGGCGAGAACAAGGAGTTCGAGCGTCAGTACCTGGCCGGCGAGCTGGAACTGGAGTTCACGCCCCAGGGTACGCTGGCCGAGAAGCTGCGCGCCGGTGGCGCCGGCATCCCGGCCTTCTTCACCAAGACCGGCGTGGGCACCGTGGTGGCCGACGGCAAGGAGCTGCGCGAGTTCGATGGCGAGACCTATGTGATGGAGCGCTCCCTGGTGCCCGACGTGGCGCTCGTGAAGGCCGACATCGCCGACAAGTCCG
>JAIERT010000164.1 GCA_019746735.1 Burkholderiaceae bacterium
GGGCTCGTAGCCCTCTTCCAGGCGCTCGTACTCCATGAAGCCGGTGACTTTACCCATGATGTATTCCTTCGTCCTTCTTCTTACTTCGCCGGAGCGGCTTCTTTCTTGGCAGCGGCCTTGGCGGGCGCGGCGGCGGCAGCCTTCTTGGCGTTGATCTCGCCGAGGGCGCGCTTGTATTCGTTCGGGAACACCTTTACGAACTTGGCACGGGCCTCGTTCCAGTGGTCCAGCAGCTCGCGCGCGCGCTTGCTGCCGGTCCAGCGGTGGTGGTCTTCGAGCAGCTTCTTGAGCTGGGCCTCGTCGGTCTGATCACGGTGCCAGATCGCGCGCGGCAGCGTCTTCTCCTGCTCGGCGGCGGGCAGCACCTTCTCCATCGACACCATGGCCGTGTTGCAACGGCTGGCGAACTGGCCGTCTTCATCGTAGACGTAGGCCACGCCGCCACTCATGCCGGCGGCGAAGTTGCGACCGGTCTTGCCCAGCACGGCCACGGTGCCACCCGTCATGTACTCACAACCATGGTCGCCCGTGCCTTCGACCACCGCAGTGGCACCCGAGAGGCGCACGGCGAAACGCTCGCCGGCCACACCACTGAAGAAGGCCTCACCCGTGGTGGCACCGTACATCACGGTGTTGCCCACGATGATGTTGCGCGTCGCTTCGCCGCGGAAGTCGATGCTCGGACGCACCACGATGCGGCCACCTGACAGGCCCTTGCCCGTGTAGTCGTTGGCGTCGCCGATCAGGTAGAGCGTGATGCCGCGGGCCAGGAAGGCGCCGAAGGACTGACCGCCCGTGCCTTCCAGCTGGATGCGCAAGGTGTCGTCGGGCAGGCCCTCAGGATGCACCTTGGTCAGCGCGCCCGAGAGCATGGCCCCCACGGAGCGGTTGACGTTGCGCGCCACCTCCATGAACTGGACCTTCTCACCCTTCTCGATGGCCGCACGCGATTTCTCGATCAGCACGCGGTCCAGGCTCTTCTCCAGACCATGCTCCTGCTCGGCCACGTGGAAACGCGGCACATCGGCGGGTACCATGGGCTGGGCGAACAGGCGGCTGAAATCGAGACCACGCGCCTTCCAGTGCTCGATGCCCTTGCGCACATCGAGCAGATCGGCGCGGCCGATCATGTCGTCGAACTTGCGGATACCCAGCTGGGCCATGATCTGACGCACTTCCTCGGCGACGAAGAAGAAGTAGTTGACCACGTGCTCGGGCTTGCCCGAGAACTTCTTGCGCAGGGTCGGGTCCTGCGTGGCCACCCCCACCGGGCAGGTGTTCAGGTGGCACTTGCGCATCATGATGCAGCCCTCGACGACCAGGGGCGCGGTGGCGAAGCCAAACTCGTCAGCACCCAGCAGCGCCCCGATGGCGACGTCGCGGCCAGTCTTCATCTGGCCGTCGGCCTGCACCCGGATACGACCGCGCAGGCGGTTGAGCACCAGGGTCTGCTGGGTCTCGGCCAGGCCGATCTCCCAGGGCGAACCGGCGTGCTTGATGGACGACCAGGGCGAGGCGCCCGTGCCACCGTCATGGCCGGCGATCACCACGTGGTCGCTCTTGCACTTGGCCACGCCCGCGGCGATGGTGCCCACACCGATCTCGGAGACCAGCTTGACGCTGATGCTGGCGTGCGGCGCCACGTTCTTCAGGTCGTGGATCAGCTGGGCCAGATCCTCGATGGAGTAGATGTCGTGGTGCGGCGGCGGGGAGATCAGGCCCACGCCCGGCACGGAGTGACGCAGCTTGCCGATGTAGTCGGACACCTTGCCGCCGGGCAGCTGACCGCCTTCGCCCGGCTTGGCGCCCTGGGCCATCTTGATCTGGATCTGGTCCGAGCTGGACAGGTATTCGGCCGTGACGCCGAAACGGCCCGAGGCCACCTGCTTGATCTTGGAACGCAGCGAATCACCGTCCTGTAACGGCAGGTCCACCTCGACCTGCTCGGCGCCGATCACGCTCTTCAGCGTTTCGCCCTTCTTGATCGGGATGCCCTTGAGTTCGTTGCGGTAACGCGCCGGGTCTTCGCCGCCTTCACCGGTGTTGCTCTTGCCACCGATGCGGTTCATGGCCACGGCCAGCGTGGCATGCGCCTCGGTGGAGATGGAGCCCAGGGACATGGCGCCGGTGGCGAAACGCTTCACGATCTCGCTGGCGGACTCGACTTCTTCCACGGGAATGGCCTTGGCCGGGTCGATCTTGAATTCGAACAGGCCACGCAGCGTCAGATGGCGACGGCTCTGGTCGTTGATGATCTGCGCGTATTCCTTGTAGGTGTTGAAGCTGTTGGCGCGCGTGCTGTGCTGCAGCTTGGCAATCGCGTCAGGGGTCCACATGTGTTCTTCACCGCGGGCGCGCCAGGCGTATTCGCCGCCAGCGTCCAGCATGGTGGCCAGCACCGGGTCGTTGCCATAGGCGGCCTTGTGCATGCGGATGGCCTCCTCGGCCATCTCGAACACGCCGATGCCCTGCACGCGGCTGGGAGTGCCGGTAAAGTACTTGGCAATGGTCTCGCTGTTGATGCCGATGGCCTCGAACAGCTGGGCGCCGCAGTAGGACATGTAGGTCGACACGCCCATCTTGGACATGATCTTGGACAGGCCCTTGCCGATCGCCTTGATGTAGTTGTAGATGGCCTTGTCGGCACTCAGATCACCCGGCAGATCCTGGTGCATGGCGGCCAGGGTTTCCATCGCGAGGTAGGGGTGCACGGCCTCGGCACCGTAGCCGGCCAGCACGGCGAAGTGATGCACTTCGCGCGCGGTGCCCGTCTCGACCACCAGACCGGCGGACGTACGCAGGCCCTCACGCACCAGATGCTGGTGGATGGCCGACAGCGCCAGCAGCGCGGGAATGGCCACCTGGGTGGCACTGATGGCGCGGTCGCTGATGATGAGGATGTTCTTGCCACCCTTGATGGCGTCCACGGCCTCGGCGCACAGCGAAGCCAGCTTGGCTTCCACGCCCTCGCGGCCCCAGTCCAGCGGATAGGTGATGTCCAGCGTGGCGCTGCGGAACTTGCCCTGCGTGGTAGCTTCGATGTCGCGCAGCTTGGCCATGTCCGAGAAGTCCAGGATAGGCTGGCTCACTTCGAGACGCATGGGCGGGTTGACCTGGTTGATGTCCAGCAGGTTGGGCTTGGGTCCGATGAAGGACACCAGCGACATCACGATGGCCTCGCGGATCGGGTCGATCGGCGGGTTGGTCACCTGGGCGAACAGCTGCTTGAAGTAGTTGTACAGCGGCTTGTCCTTGTCAGACAGCACGGCCAGAGGGCTGTCGTTGCCCATGGAGCCGATGCCCTCCTCGCCGTTGACGGCCATGGGGGCCATCAGGAACTTGATGTCCTCTTGCGTCATGCCGAAGGCCTGCTGGCGGTCCAGCAGCGTGGCCGGATTGGCCACGGGCAGGCCGGTCACACCGGTCTCGACGTCATCGAGCTTGATGCGCAGGTTCTCGATCCACTGCTTGTAGGGCTTGCTGTTGGCGAGGTTGGCCTTGAGCTCCTCGTCGTCGATCATGCGACCCTGCTCCAGGTCGATCAGGAACATCTTGCCGGGCTGCAGGCGCCACTTGCGCACGATCTTGTTCTCGGGCACGGGCAGCACGCCGGACTCGGAACCCATGATCACGAGATCGTCGTCGGTGATGCAGTAGCGCGAAGGACGCAGGCCGTTGCGGTCCAGCGTGGCGCCGATCTGGCGGCCGTCGGTGAACACGATGGAGGCCGGACCGTCCCAGGGCTCGAGCATGGCCGCGTGGTACTCATAGAAGGCCTTGCGGCGCTCGTCCATGGTGGTGTGCTGTTCCCAGGGCTCGGGAATCATCATCATCACAGCCTGGCTGATGGGATAGCCGGCCATGGTCAGCAGCTCGAGGCAGTTGTCGAAGGTGGCCGTGTCGGACTGGCTGGCGAAGCTGATGGGGTAGAGCTTCTGCAGGTCGTCGCCCAGCACGGGCGAAGACATCACGCCTTCGCGCGCCTTCATCCAGTTGTAGTTGCCCTTGACCGTGTTGATCTCGCCGTTGTGGGCAACGTAGCGGTAGGGGTGGGCCAGCGGCCACTCGGGGAAGGTGTTGGTCGAGAAGCGCTGGTGCACCAGGCCCAGCGCGGAAATGCAGCGTTTGTCCTGCAGGTCATAGAAGTAGGTACCCACCTGATCGGCCAGCAGCAGGCCCTTGTAGACCACGGTGCGGCTGGACATGCTCGGCACGTAGTATTCCTTGCTGTGCTTGAGCTGCAGGTTCTGGATGGCAGCGCTGGCCGTCTTGCGGATCACGTAGAGCTTGCGCTCCAGGGCGTCCTGCACGATCACGTCGCTGCCGCGGCCCACGAAGACCTGGCGGATGATGGGCTCCTTCTCACGCACCGCGGGCGACATGGGCATCTCGCGGTTGACCGGCACATCGCGCCAGCCCAGCAGCACCTGGCCCTCGGCCTTGATGGCGCGCTCCATCTCCTGCTCACAGGCCAGGCGCGAGGCATGCTCCTTGGGCAGGAAGATCATGCCCACGCCGTACTCGCCCTGCGGCGGCAGGGTCACGCCCTGCTTGGCCATTTCCTCACGGTAGAGCGCGTCGGGCAGCTGGATCAGGATGCCCGCGCCGTCGCCCATGAGCTTGTCGGCGCCCACTGCGCCGCGATGGTCCAGGTTTTCGAGGATCTTGAGGGCGCCCTGCACGATCTCGTGGGTCTTCTGACCCTTGATGTGCGCCACGAAACCCACACCGCAAGCGTCATGCTCGTTGGCGCTCGAATACAAACCTTGTTCTTGAAGATGCTGGATCTCGGCAGCCGTGGTCATGGCGCACTCCTAAAATTTCACAGGGGTCGTAAGCATAGTGCAGCGCAGCAAGTTTTACCAGCAAATTAATTGGGGTCAGATTCCAATTATTTGTTGATGGATTTGTTAAAGAAATAATTAGGGACATATCAATGGGATGCCAACACCAGTCCCCGGTGTGCCGACGGCGGCAACTGTTTGCGCGGTCTACCGGGATGCGGGCCGTCCGGCCCTGGACTTGCTGAGCCGACGTTCCGTCTTCTTTTGCAGCTCTGCGATGAAGTCCGGTCCTCCCAGGGCCCAGCCTTTGAGCACGGCATCGCTCAGCTCCTGCTGCCGCGAGGCCGACAGGCCCTCCTGCACCAGGCCGGCATAGGCCGCTTCGCGCGCAAACGGCGTATTGCCCAGCTGCCAGTACAGCGGATGGGGACTGACCAGACGATCGCTGCGCAAGCCCGCATAGTGCCCATGGCTGGACCAGGCATAGTCCCGCGCCTGCCCTACCAGGCCGGCACGCACCGGGTTGAGGTCGATGTAGCTCATGCAGGCCAGCAGATAAGGCTCGGCCTCGATCAACGTGGACTTGTAGCGCCCTTCCCAGAGCGTGCCGCTGCGGCCATGACGGTCGTTGAAGTAACGCACGTAACGCCGCCCCACGGCCTGCATCATGCGCGACAGGCCATCGGCCGTCTGCGGAGTCAGCAGCAGATGGAAATGGTTGTCCATCAGCACATAGGCGTGAACGGCCACTTCAAATTGCCGGGCCTGGGCCTCCAGCAATTCCAGCATCTGCTGGCGATCGGCCTGGTCCAGAAAGATGGGCTGGCGGTTGTTGCCCCGCTGGACCACGTGGTGCGGATAGCCGGGAACGCTGAGACGGGGCAAGCGGGCCATGGTGATGCGGCAGTGGGATCCGCCGCATCATAGGGCCAATCTGACCCTGATTAGCTCACGCCGCCCCCGGGCTACATCTTCGGCGCCTTGGCCACGCGCACCTTGCCGCTCGTGGTGATCAGGATCACGGGCTCGCCCGGCTCGAACACCTCGGCGCCCTTGCCCTGAACGATCGCCCGCCGCTCACCGTTCTTGAGCTGCACCAGGATTTCGTAGGCTTCTTCACGCGTCCCGGCCCGTTCGATCACATTGCCGGCCACCGCACCAGCCACTGCCCCCACGATGCCGATGACCTGGGCCTCGCGCTGGCCGCTGCCTGCACCATAACCGGCGATGCCACCAACGGCACCACCGGCCGCGGCACCCACACCCGACTGGCTGCCTTCGACCGTGACCGCGCGCACCGACAGCACGACGGCATCGACCACCGTGGACAAGCGCTGCGCGTCGCCACGCTGGATCACATCCGGGCTGCTGGTCGCGCAACCGGCCAGCATCAGCGCCAGACCCCACATCCAAAGTTTCTTCATGATTCAACCTTTATCAAAACAAGACGCGCACACCGCGCCGACTCTTCATGCAACGCCAGCCGACTCTGGCGGTTGACCCTCGGGCAAGCGGAAGCGCGTCTGCAACAGGGCTTGCAGGCCGAACTGCGCCAGGATCTCGCGCAGACGCTGGGCCGCCGCCCGCTTGCGCTGCCCGGTGTAGCGCGCCAGGATCAGCTCGTTCTTGAGACTGTGCTCCCAGCCCACGAGTTCCGTCACCGTGACCTGGTAACCCATGGCTTCCAGGTAAAGACAGCGCAAGACATTGGTGATCTGGCTGCCGAGTTCACGCGTGTGCAGCGGATGGCGCCACAGCTCGGCCAGCGGCGTACGCGACAAGGACAGCGCCTTGCCCGCATTCAAGGCCCGCGCCACCTCGGCCTGGCAGCAGGGCACGAGCACCATGGCGCGCGCCTGTTTCTGCAGGCCGAAGGCGATGGCGTCGTCCGTGGCCGTGTCACAGGCATGCAGGGCGGTGACCACATCGATACGCGCCGGCAGCTCCTGCGACTGCATGGATTCGGCCACGCTGAGATTGAGAAAGCTCATGCGCTCGAAGCCCAGACGCTGCGCCAGTTCCCGCGACTTCTGCACCAGCTCGGCGCGGGTCTCGATGCCGTAGACCCGGCCGGCGGCAAGCCGGCGGAAGTAGAGGTCGTAGACGATGAAACCCAGGTAGGACTTGCCGGCACCGTGATCGGCCAGCGTCAGCCCCTCGCCCTCGCTCAGACCGGGCTCCAGTTCCTGCAGCAGTTCCTCGATGAAACGGTAGAGGTGATAGACCTGCTTGAGCTTGCGCCGGCTGTCCTGATTGAGTTTGCCCTCACGCGTGAGGATGTGCAGCTCCTTGAGCAGCTCAAGCGACTGACCCTCGCGCAAGCCCAGCTCCTGCGCCACATCGCGTACAGCCCCGGGGGACGATTTCTTCATGACAGGCTTCACGGCAAATCGTCCTTCACATTTCCGCACACGCCCAGCGCCTGCCAGCCGGCCAGCCCCAGTTCACGCAGGCATTGCATATTGCGCTCATAGATGGCCTCGGCCTCCGGAAACGCTTCCACCGCGCGGTCGATGCTCGCCTCGCGCAGCAGATGCAGGGTGGGATAAGGCGCGCGGTTGCTGAAGTTGGTGATGTCGTCCGGTGTCGTTCCGGCGAACTGGAACAGCGGATGGAAGCTGGCGATCTGCAAGGTCCCCTGAAGGTCCAGTTTTTCCAGCAAAGCATCGGCCTCGCCGAGGAAATCGTTGAAGTCCAGAAAGTCCGCCAGACACCCGGGTGCCATCAGCAGCGTGGTGTCTGTTTTCTCGGGATCAGCGGCCGCCAGCGCCAGCAACTCACGCTGCAGGTCCTCACGCAAGGCCCGCGCGTCACGCGCTGTGCTCACGACCCAGCGGATCTGCCCTTTGACATGCACGCTCTTCGCAAACGGACACAGATTGAGGCCGATCACGGCCCGCTCGAGCCAGAGCTGCATGTCACGGCAAACCGTGTCATGCAGCTCGGCCGGGGTATCCACCTTCGGGCTCATCGCGCGCTCCGGCGACCCAGCTGCCTGGCCAGCCACAGTCCTGCCAGCGAGCAGGCGCCTGTCACCGCCCAGGTCCAGTGCCAGCCTCCCATCTGACTGGCCACCCAGGCCACCAGTGGCGGCCCGGCAAACTGACCGATGGAAGCCCATTGCTGCATCCAGCCCACCGTGGTCGACACCGTGCCCTCACCCGGCGCCAGGCGTACGGCCAAGGAAAACAAGGTACCGGGAATCATGCCGCCCAGCATGGAGAACAGCAGGACTGCCGGGAAGCGCAACACGGATGACAAACCCTCTCCCTGCGGTGTGAGCGGCCAGACAAAAAATGCCAGCAGGGTGCCCAATCCCATGACGCCAAAGCCGATATAGAGCAGCCGCTGTGGTCGGACGCCACGCCCCAGCAACCGCCCCGAGACGATGTTGCCCACCATATTGACGCCAGCGACCAGTGCCGTGAGCACCGCGCTCAGACCGCCCGCCACGCCAGCCTGGGCATAGATCGTGGGCAGAAAGCCGATGACCGCCAACCACTGACCTGAGTACACCGCAAAACTCAGCGCGACCAGCCAGGGGCCCGGCGCACGCAAGGTCTGCCGCAGACGCCCCCACCAGCCCGACGCCGCGCCGGGCGAGGGCTGCGTTGCCAGTTTGCGCTGCGGGTCCGAGGGCACCCGCTGCAACACCCCAGCCGCCATGAGCAAGGTCAGGCCCGCCAGCAACCACCACCAGAATTCCCAGCCCGCCCGCGCGATCACAAGGGGCCCGCACAACAGGGCCAATGCCGTCCCGAGCGGCATATAGGCACCCCATAGACCCAGCATGGCGCTCATGCGCGAAGGTGGCACAAGCTGGCGGATCAGGCTGGGTGCCGGCATGGAAACGAGCAGGAAGCCCAGGCCCTCCACAGCACGCAGCAAAAGCAGCGCCTGCGCGTCACGCGCCCAGCCTCCCAGCAGCGACGCCAAGGCGAGCAGCAACAGGCCAGCCACCATGCTGCGTTTCAGACCCAGGGTATCGGCCGACAGCCCTACCAGCAGGCCCAGGGTCATCCCGGCCAGCTGCACTAGCGAGAGCAGAAAGCCGGCCTGGACCAGCGACACGCCCAGCGCCTCGCCGAGCGCCGGCAGCGCTGGCGAAAGCTTGCCCACATGCAGCGCTGCCGTGACCCCTGCGCCTATCACCACCCAGGCGCCAACCGTATCCGAGTGCGTGACCGTTGACGGCGAACGATGCGCGGCCACCGCTGTCTTTCCACTCATGTCCACAAGCTCCGGCCGGTCAGGCGCGCATGCTCCCGGCTGGCGTAACGGTCCGTCATACCGGCGATGTAATCGGCCACCACGCGGGCCACAGCGCTCTCCGCATCCGGCCGCTGCAGGGCCGCCTGCGCGCGGGCTGCATGCCCGGCCTGCATTTCATGGGGCGTCTCGCGGTAGCAGGCGAACAGCTCCTGGATGACCTGGCGCGCGAGCGCCATGGTCTGCATGACCTGCGGATGTCGGTACAAATTCTGAAACAGGAACTTCTTGAGCACCACGGACCGCGCTCTCATTTCCGGGCTGAAGGCCAGCTGCGCTGGCAGCCCTCGAGCCGCGTCGGCGCTCTGCGGCCCGCTGGATGCGAGATTGGCTTGCGTGGCGAAGATCACATCGTAGACCTGGGCGCTGAGCATGCGCCGTATGCTCTCATAGAGCAGCCGACGCCCTGCCTGCACCTCTGCCAGCTGAGGATGCTCCTGCAAGGCCTGCTGACGGTAGATCTCGAACAGGGGCACCGACGCCAGTTGCTCCAGCGAGATCAGACCGGAGCGCACGCCGTCGTCGATGTCGTGCGCGTTGTAGGCGATCTCGTCCGCCAGATTGCACAGCTGCGCTTCCAGGCTGGGCTGCGTACGATCCAGGAATCGGCGCCCCACGCCGCCGGGCTCCTGCGCCTCGATCTGTTCGGCATGGGCGCGCGAGCAATGCTTGAGGATACCTTCGCGCGTCTCGTAGGTCAGGTTGAGACCATCGAATTCAGGATAGCGCTCTTCGAGCTGATCGACCACACGCAGGCTCTGCAGGTTGTGCTCGAAGCCGCCGTAAGCGGCCATGCATTCGTTGAGCGCATCCTGCCCCACGTGTCCGAAAGGCGTATGGCCCAGATCGTGTGCCAGCGCAATAGCCTCCACCAGGTCCTCGTTCAAACCCAGCGAGCGCGCGATCGATCGACCCAGCTGCGCCACTTCCAGCGAATGCGTCAGCCGCGTGCGGAAGAGGTCGCCCTCGTGGTTCAGGAACACCTGGGTCTTGTAGACCAGCCGCCGGAAGGCGGTCGAATGGACTATGCGGTCACGGTCGCGCTGATACTCGGTTCGCGTCGGCGCGACCGCCTCAGGATGGCGTCGCCCGCGCGTGCGCGCCGGGTCACTGGCGTAGACAGCAAGCATCGATGACCTCACGCACCAGCGCATCTGGTGCGCCGCGGACCGCAGCCCGTCCCGGTGCCTCGATGACCACGAACTTGATCTCGCCCGCCTCGGCCTTCTTGTCGACGCGCATGAGCTCCAGGTAACGACCCGCGTTGTCGTTCACATCCAGCACGGGACCGACCACCGGCAGGCCCGCACGTTCGATGAGGGCGCGCAGGCGCTGGACGAAGGCCTGATCCACCAGCCCCAAGCGTTGCGAGAGCGTCGCGGCCATCACCATGCCACAACCCACGGCCTCACCATGCAGCCAGGCACCGAAACCCAGCCCTGCCTCGATGGCATGTCCGAAGGTGTGACCGAAGTTCAGGATGGCCCGCAGGCCTGCTTCGCGCTCGTCCTGGCCTACCACGTCCGCCTTGATCTCGCAGCTGCGTCGCACGGCATGCGCCAGCGCGGACACCGAACGCGCACGCAAAGCGTCCATATTGCTTTCCAACCAGTCGAGCAGGGCCATGTCGGCGATCGGACCGTACTTGATGACCTCCGCCAACCCGGCGCTGAGCTCGCGCTCCGGCAGCGTCTTGAGGGTATCGAGATCGCAGATGACGCGCTGCGGCTGGTAGAACGCGCCGATCATGTTCTTGCCCAGCGGGTGATTGATGGCCGTCTTCCCTCCTACCGACGAGTCCACCTGGGCCAGTAGCGTGGTCGGGACCTGGACAAACGGGACGCCACGCATATAGCTGGCAGCGGCAAAGCCCGTCATGTCGCCGACCACGCCGCCGCCAAGAGCGTACAGCACCGTCTTGCGATCACACCCGTGTGCGAGCAAGGCATCGAAGATACGGTTCAGGGTCGGCCAGTCCTTGTAAGCCTCACCATCGGGCAACGCCAGCACATGCACCTGCTGATAGTGCGCACGCAGTTGCTGACGCAGGATGTCGGCGTACAAGGGCGCCACGGTCTCGTTGCTGACGATCAGGGCCTGCGCGGCGCGCGGCAGATCGGCATACGTGGTGGCCTGTGCCAGCAGGCCGCTGCCGATCAGGATAGGGTAACTGCGCTCTCCAAGGTGGATGCGGAGCGGATGGGCCGTTGCGGACTCAGAGGTCATGGTTTCGGACATCCCTGTAGTTTAGGGCAGCCGCTTGCGACCCCGGCAAGACGCCCCGCCTATGACCTGGGCAGCACGCCGGCCAGCTCGAGCTGCATGACGATCATGTTCACCAGGGTCGAGACGGAAGGACGCCCAGTGTCGATGACGAAATGTGCGGTCTCCCGGTAGAGCGGGTCGCGCTGCGCGTAGAGATCGCGCAGACGCTGCAGGGGATCCTGGACCTGCAGCAATGGCCTCTGTGTATCGTGCCGCAGGCGACGCATCAGCTCCTCCGGCGTCGATTTCAGGTAGACCACCTGCGCGCGCTGGCGCAAATGCTCGCGGTTGGCTTGCCGCAGCACCGCGCCGCCTCCGGTGGACAGCACCCCGTCAGTCCGTGTCAGCTGGTCTATGACCTCTGCTTCGACATCACGGAAACGCTCTTCACCCTCGCGCTCGAAGAATTCGCGGATCGGGCAGCCCAGCCGCTGCTCGATCACGTGGTCCGAGTCGACAAAGGGCAGCTGAAGACGACGGGCAAGCTGCCGCCCCACTGTCGATTTGCCGGATCCCGGCAAGCCGATCAGGCTGATCAGCAGGGGGGCGTTGAGGTCTGAACTCAACGCAGCGAGGTGCGATCCGTCAACGCCTTGGGCGTGATGAAGACCAGCAATTCGCGCTTCTCGGACCGCTTGACCTTGTTACGGAAGAGAACGCCGAGACCGGGCAGATCACCGAAGAAGGGAATCTTGGCCGTGTCCTCCTGCTCGGTCTGCGTGAAAATGCCACCGATGACCACGGTCCCGCCGTTCTCGACCAGCACTTGGGTCTTGACGTGCTTGGTGTCGATAGCGAAACCGGCCGGAGTCGACTGCCCTACAGTGTCCTTATTGATGTCGAGATCAAGGATGACACTGCCTTCCGGTGTGATCTGTGGCGTGACCTCGAGCATGAGGTTGGCCTTGCGGAAAGCGATGGATGTAGCGCCACTCGCAGATGCAATCTGATAAGGGAGCTCCGTGCCTTGCTCAATGACAGCCTTGACCTTGTCAGCGGTTACCACACGGGGGCTGGAAACCACCTTGCCCTTGCCATCCGCCTCCAGTGCAGAAATTTCCAGGTTCAGGAAACGCGCAGCGTTCTCTCCAAAGATCGATACCGCAAACGTTCCGACGTTTGCTCCGAGCAACGCGGCGGCTGGCAGGTTGACGAACGTACCATTTGTGGTTCCCGCCGAGGTGGCGTTATACGTAGGGCCGAAATCTACCCCCCGACCCGAACCTGTACCGATCTGATCCATGCCACCGCCGAGTCGAACTCCCAAAGATTTGCCAAATACATCCGATGCTTCAACAATGCGCGCCTCGATCAGTACTTGGCGAACCGGGATATCAATCTTGGAGATCAGGTCCTGAATCTGCTCCAGCTTGCTTGCAATGTCGGTTACAAAGAGCTGGTTCGTTCGCGTTTCGGCGATCACGCTACCTCTTGGACTCACGATCCGGCTGGCAGCCGCACCGCCGGCACCAGGGACGGGCACGGAGCCGACCCCCATCAGTCCCCGCTGAACCTCAAGGGCCTTGGCATAGTTCAATTGAAAGGACTGGGTCCTCAAAGGTTCCAAGGTCTCCAGCGCCGCATTGGCCTCCCGCTCCAGCTTTTCCTTGGCAAGAATTTCATCTTTCGGCGCAATCCACAGCACATTGCCGTTCTTGCGCAAGCCGAGACCCTTGGACTGCAGAATAATTTCCAGCGCCTGATCCCAGGGCACATCCTGAAGCCGCAGCGTCACATTACCTGTCACCGAGTCTGAAGTCACGACGTTGAAGTTGGTGAAGTCCGCGATCACCTGCAGCAAGGCGCGGATTTCGATGTTCTGGAAATTCAGGGACAGTTTCTGCCCCGTGTAACCAGGCCCCTGGGTCAGCTTGGTCGGATCCACGCGCTGCGGCTTCACCTCGACCACAAACTGTTCATCGCTCTGATAGGCGCTGTGCTCCCAGTTCCCCTTGGGCTCGATGACCATACGGACACGGTCACCGATCTGGAAAGCCGTGACGGTCTGCACCGGCGTTCCAAAGTCACTGACATCGAGCTTGCGACGCAGCCCCTCAGGTAGGCTGGATTTCATGAATTCGACCACCAGGGTCTGACCGCTCTGCCGGATGTCCACGCCGACCTGACTGTTGGGCAAAGCCACCACCACGCGCCCCGAGCCACTGACACCGCGACGGAAGTCCAGATCCTTGATCGGCAAGGTTTCACGGCTCTTGTTTTCCGCGAAAGCCGGGGCGGGACCGGCCGGCGTGGTGCTTGCGGCCACAGGCTCCAGCGTCACCAGCAAGGACTGCCCTTGCAACTCCGCCTTGTAATTGGTCGCCTGCCGCAGGTTGAGCACCACGCGCGTGCGATCACCGGCGGGGATCATGT